>JAYUUH010000092.1:0-5905 GCA_043754745.1 Lysobacter sp. | reverse complement strand
GATGGCGCCGATGCCGGCCTTGTACAGCACCAGATGGCCATCGCCCTGGATGACCAGGGTGAAGCGGCCGTCGCAGGAGGTCACCGAGCCGCCGTTGGGCAGCACGCGTCCGGGGTTCATGCGGCCGCAGGTTTGCACCGTCTGCAGGGTCAGGCCGTAGGCGTTGAGGATCGGCTGCAGCGGCTGGTGGAACGTCACCGGGTTGGCCAGCGAACAGTTCTCGTTGGTCTGCGGGTTGAGCTGCCCGCCGGAGGTCACGCCCTGCGCTTCGCCGCCGGGAGTGATGAACGAACCGCCGGAATCGCCGCCGCCGACGCAGGCGCTGGAGCGCACCATGTTGTAGGTCGGCCCGGCGCTGTAGTTCACCGTGACGTTCTTGGCGGTGACCGTGCCGCAGCGATAACCGGTGCGCGCGCCGGACCGGCAGATCGCGGCGCCCACCGGGGCTTCGAGGCCGCCGATCACGCCGAGCGTGCCGCCGCCGTAGTTGTTGACCAGCGGCTGGATCGACCATGCCCCACTGGTGTTGTTCACCCACGCGTAATCGCTGCCCGGGAACACGGAACCGGCGAAGTTGCCGATCGCCACGCCGTTGCTGCCGCTGACCGCGGTACCGGCGGCGCCGCAATGGCCGGCGGTGACGAAACCGGTGTTCCCGCCCTGGGTGACCGAGAAGCCGATCGAGCACCAGCTGTTCGGAATGTTGTAGCGGTCGCCGCCGCGGATGTCGTACACCGGCTGCGGACGCTCGCGGGAGGTCGCGTAACGCACGAGCGCCGGATCGACGCTGCTGGCGGCGACAAGCGCCTTGCCGGTCGCTTCGGCGCCCGGATCGGTGGTCACCACCACGGTGTTGTCGCGCGAATCGACGAACCAGGAATGCACGGCGACGTTGCGGGCGGCGTTGCCGCGCTGCCGGTCGAGCTTCGCTTTCGCGGCGTCCAGCGTGGCGAGGCTGTGGCGCACGATGCGGACATCGGCGCCGAGCGCGCGCACGGCGGCTGCGCGGCTGCGCTGCGTGGTGGCGATTACCAGCTTGAATTCGCCGCTCGCGTCGCGTTCCAGCCAGCTGCCGGCGTAGCTCGCGCCCAGCTTGCGCCGGGCTTCGCCCTGCTGGCGCGTCGCCATGCGCTCGGTGTCCAGATAGCGGGGGATGGCGCCTGCGGACAGGCCAAGATCGCGCTGCAGCGCCTGGCGCATTGCCGTGGAGACGGGCAGGCTCGGGTCGTCGGCGGCGAATGCGGGCGCCGCAAGCGCGGCGCTCAACGCGAAAGCGAGGCCGAGCACGGCGCGACGGGAAGAACGGGGGGCATGGATCCTGCGCATAAGACACTCCTTGTGTCGAACGGGGGATACGGTCCGTGCGGGGGCGCGAACCGGCCCGCGACGGATCCCTGCGCATGGCCGCGAACCTCCGGCCGCCTGCGATCCGTCGCATGGCCGGCGCAGGTTAGCACCGGCGTGTGACCGGAATCGTGCGCTTGTCGGCGAATTCGGCGCGCGGCCTGGAGGAGCGGGTCAGTACGGCTGACCGAGGCGCAGGAACACCGCCTCTTCGCCCTCTTCGGCCAGGCCCAGACCGAAATATATCGGCCCGATCGGCGTGTCCAGCGCGGTGTAGACGCTGCCGCCGAAAATCGTGCGGTCGAACGACCACGCCTGCCCGCGCCGCCACACCTGTCCGGCTTCGAGCGAGGCGCCGACGAATACCGGGTATTGCAGCAACTGCGCCAGCGGATAGCTGAACTGCAGCGTGGTGAGCGCCGAGCCGGTGCCGCGCAGGCGGTCGATGCCGTAGCCCGACAGCCGCAGCGGGCCGCCGAGCAGCGCAACGTCTTCGTAAGCGTCGCCCGTGTGCTCCTGCGCCTGCGCGCCGAGCTGCCAGCGCGCGCCCAGCGCGGTGAACGCATACGACGCCATCGCGCGGTTGGTGAAGCCTTCGGTGTCGGCATCGAGCACCGACAGATAGCGCGTATGCCGCGCCTGCAGATACCAGCCCTGACCCGGGAATTCGGCGTCGTCCTGGGTGTCGAGCGTGAGCGCCAGATCGACGCCGGCGCTGGTGCTGGTGCGCGGGATGCCGGTAGGCAGCGAATCCCTGCGCAGATCGAAATGATTGCGACGCAGGAATGGTGAAATCGACACCTCGCCCCAGCGGCCGAGGCTCACGCCCAGCGCGGCCCGCGCATCCCAGCGGTTGTAGCGGTAATCGCCGCCGACATTGGCGTCGTCGATCAGCGACTCGTTTTCGCCGACCCATTCCAGCGCCGGCCGAACGAAGAGGCTGCGATGCAGATGCAGCGGCTGGTGCCATTCGACGAACGCGCGGTTGCTGTCGCCGAGCCGCGCTTCCAGCAGCAGATCGCCGCCGAAGCGGTTGAGCTCGCGCTTGCCGTAGCGCGCGCCGAGCAGATATTCGCCGCCGCCCTCGAAATCGTCCTGCATGAAGATGCCGAACTTCAGCGTGCCGTCCTCTTCCCAGCGCCTGCTGCGCGCCACATAGGTGAGCACGGTCTTGCCGGCTTCGTCGGTGTTCACGGTGTAATAGGCGCGCGAGAATTCGCCGAGGCCGTAGAGCCGGCCCAGGTCCTCCTCGATCTTCTTCGCATCGACGCTGTCCCCGGGCCCGGTCGTGAAATAGGTGCGCAGCGCCTCGTCGTCCATGGTCGAGGTGTTGACCAGTTCGACGCGGTCGACGGCGCCGATCGGTTTGAGTTTCGCCATCCGCGCATCGCGCCAGGCCGCATACGCGTCGGGCGACACCCGCAGCGACTGCAATCGCGGCAGCGCGGCCTGCGTCGCCTGTTCGCCCAGCAGCACGCCCTGGTCGAGCGCCATCGTGAAATCGGCGGATCCCAAGTCGCCCAGTTCGGGAATGATCAGCACATCGTCCGCGCCCAGGCGCTCGCGCTGGCGCTTGGTTTCCTTGAGCATCAGCGCGGTGACCATCTGGTCGGTGATGCTGAAGGGGTCGAGCAGTTGTTCGCGTTTTTTCAGCGGCGCGGCGATGTCGACCGCGATGATCCGTCGCGCGCCGCGGCCCTGCGCGATTTCCACCGGCAGATTCAGCGACACGCCGCCGTCGATCAGCGAACGCTCGCCGTAGCTCACCGGCGCGAACGCGCCCGGCACCGCCATGCTGGCGCGCACCGCGTTGACCAGATCGCCCTGGTCCATCTCCACCGCATCGCCGGTTTCCAGGTCGGTGCCGATCGCGCGGAAGGGAATCGGCAGGTCGTCGAAGCGCCGGATGTTCGCGACCGGCAGCAGCGCCGATCGCAACGCCACCGCCAGCCGCTGGCCTTCGAACAGCGATGGCGCCACACCGAGCCTGCCGTCGCGCAGCCCTAAGCCGCCCTTCGCCAGGAAACTGCGGTCCTCGGCCTTGCGCCGCTGGGTGAAGGCGCGGCGGTCGATGCGGTCGACGAACATCGTGTTCCAGTCCAGCGCGCGCAGCTGGGTTTCGATCTCGGTCGCGGTCATCCCGCTGGCATAGAGGCTCCCGACCACCGCGCCCATGCTGGTGCCGACGATACAGTCCACCGGAATGCGCTCGCGCTCCAGCACCTTGATCACCCCGATGTGGGCCATGCCGCGCGCGCCGCCGCCGCTGAGCACCAGACAGGTATCGTGGCCGGCGTTCTGGGCCAGCGCAGGCGCGCACACCAGGGACAGCGCGAGAAGGGTGAACAAGCGTGTGCGCATGACGGAATCCGTACCGCCGTGATCCGGCGTGGCGCAAGTCTAGCGGCGTGCGGCCGGCGGGCAAGCGCGCTGTCTGTTTTCCGCTTGTTTGCCGGGCATCGCGCAGGCCCGGCGTGCCGCAGCGTCAGCCGTTCTCGCGGGCGCGCGTCGCGACGGTGTCGACGCCATCGGGCTCGCCGAACGGCAGCATGAACATCCGCCACAGCCCGGGTTGGGTCGGGCCGATCCCCGTCTGGCGTACCGGGCCGCGGCTGTAGGTGCCGAATATCCGGTCCCACAAGATCGCGTTGCAGGCGTAATTGGTGTTGCTGTCCTCGAACACCGCCGAGTGGTGCCGCCGGTGCTGGTCGCTGCAGGTGAAGAGCGTGCTGAACAGGACCGTTTCCATGCGCACGTTCGCGTGCGCCAGCATCGCGTTCGTCATCAACAGTACGCCCGCCGTGTCGACGGCCGCGGCCGGCGCGCCGACGGCCGCGGCCACCAGGATCAGCGGTAGCGCGATCAGCACCAGTTCGAACGGATGATTGGCGCCGACGTTGATCGCGTGCAGGTTCTGGAACCCGTGGTGGAAGCCGTGCCCGCTCATCCGCCACAGCAGCGGCCAGCGATGGATGTCGCGATGGACCCAGTAATAAAGGAGATCGGAGCCGAAAAAGAGCAGCAGCGCCTGCGCCAGCAGCGGCCAGTCCGCGGGCCAGACGGCCAGCCCCATGCGCGCGCGGACGCCGGCGAGCGCCGCAGGCAGTAGCGATTCGTAGGCGGCGATCAGTCCGCCCGAAACGATCAGGCCGAGCAGATACACGCCCGCCAACCGCAGCGTTGCGCCCAGGCCCAAGCGCCACGTCGGTTCTGCCGGCACCAGCCGTTCGAGCAGCATCGACACCATCAGGACCGACACCAGTGTCGCGAGGGTGGCGTCGTCGTTCCGGCCCAGCGCCCACCACAGCCCCAGCGCACCGGCCAGCAGCAGCGGATGGCCGACGGCGGCAACGGCGCGTGCGAACCGGGTCCGGTGTGGGGTGGCGATGGTGTCGTCCATGCGGGCGGATCCGGGAAGCAGTGTCGGCCGAGTCTGTCGCCCTCGGCGACCTGACGAGGAGTGCCGATAGTCCGGGGTGGGGTGAGCCTATGGGAGCGACGGCAGTCGCGACGACCAGAGCAGCGCCCTTGTGGGAGCGACGCAAGTCGCGACGATCCGCAGCGGGCGACTACGGATCTCCTTTGAGCCAAAACAGGGCATTTTGGCCAAGACGCACCATTAAAGTGCAAAAGAATCGAAACCAAGATGTTGAAAGATTTATAAATCAATGGCTTAAATGATCGCCGCAGCTGGCACGCGCCTTGCAAAGAGGACTACATCCTTCAAACCCATCGGAGCTTCCGCAGATGTCCCTCGAGCACGTCGAAAAACTCATCAAGGACCACAAGATCGAATTCGTGGACCTGCGCTTCACCGACATGCGCGGCGTGCAGCACCACGTCACCTTCCCGAAATCCATCGTCGAGCCGGCGCTGTTTGAGGACGGCAAGATGTTCGACGGCTCGTCGATCAGCGGCTGGAAAGGCATCAACGAATCCGACATGGTCCTGCTGCCCGACGCATCGACCGCCGTCATCGACCCGTTCACCGCCGACCCCACCCTGATCCTGACCTGCGACATCCTCGACCCGGCGACCATGCAGGCCTATTCGCGCGATCCGCGCGGCGTCGCCAAGCGCGCCGAGGCCTATCTCAAGGCCAGCGGCATCGCCGACCAGGCTTTCTTCGGCCCGGAACCCGAATTCTTCATCTTCGACAGCGTCCGTTTCGCCAACGAAATGGGCCACACCTTCTTCCACATCGATTCCGAGGAAGCGCACTGGAACTCGGGCCGCGAATACCAAGGCGGAAACACCGGTTACCGGCCGATGGTGAAGGGCGGCTACTTCCCGGTCGCGCCGCTCGATTCGCTGCACGATATCCGCGCCGAAATGTGCAAAGAGCTGGAAGCGGTCGGCATCGAAGTGGAAGTGCACCACCACGAAGTCTCGAACGCCGGCCAGTGCGAAATCGGCACCAAGTTCAACACGCTGGTGCAGAAGGCCGACGAACTGCTGACGATGAAGTACATCATCAAGAACGTCGCGCACCGCAACGGCAAGACCGCGACCTTCATGCCCAAGCCCATCGTCGGCGACAACGGCAGCGGCATGCACGTGC
>JAYUUH010000091.1:0-2013 GCA_043754745.1 Lysobacter sp. | reverse complement strand
TCGGTGTGGTTCGAGGAAACAGGATCGCGATCCCGCTGTGGATGTTCGGCAATCTTTTCGGCGCGCTGATGTGCTGCATCTGGGCTTTCAGCGCTGCTCGAACGTCACCGGGCACATCATTGATGTTCGCTGCGCTCGGCGCTGTAGCGCTGCTCAATGTCGGTTACCTGTTCTTCGGTCGATCGGTGCGTGACTTCATGGCTCCGGAAGCGCGCTGATGCACCCGGCCTTTTCCGTCCTGTTCTTCACCACCCTCTCCGGCACCGGCTTCGGGCTGGGGTTCTGGCTTGCGCTGCGCATCGCACTGGGCGACCAACCCGAATGGTTCGACGGCTTGGGCTGGATGTTCGGAATGCTCGCCGGCGCGACGCTGGTCGCCGTCGGTGTGATCGCATCGCTCTGGCATCTGGGCAAACCCGCGCGGGTCTGGCGTGCGTTCTCGCAGTGGCGCAGCTCGTGGATGTCGCGCGAAGGCGTGTCCGCGATCGCATGCGTCTCCTTCGCGGCGATGCTGTTCGCCGTCATGTGGCTGCCCGTGGCCGGCTGGCCGGCACGTTTGGTCGCGGCCGCGCTGGCGATCGGCTGCATCGTCGCGCTCTATTGCACGGCAATGATCTACGCCTCGCTCAAGCCGATTCCGGCATGGCGGCACCCGCTGGTGGTGCCCGGCTATCTGCTGTCCGCCGCGCTCGGCGGCGGGCTGCTGTTCGGAGCGTTCGCCAGCACTTCGCTCGATGCCCCGAACATGGTCGGCGCGGGCATCGTCATCGGCGCCGCCGCGCTGTGGCTGGTCAAGCGCGGGTACTGGCGCGCGATCGACCGCGACCCGCTGCCGCTCGACACCGGCGATGCGGTCGGCCTGCCCGGGCGCACGGTCTCGACGTTCGAGCGGCCGCACACCGAATCGAACTACCTGACCCGCGAAATGGGCTTCGTCGTCGCGCGCAAGCACGCGAAGAAGCTGCGCGTCGTTTCGGTCGTACTGTTCGCACTGATCCCCGCGCTCTGCGCGCTGCCGGTGTGGCTGCTGCCGCATGGCGATGCGACCGCATTGCTGTGGGTGGGCGCGGTGTCGTTCCAGGTGGGCGCGTTCGTAGAGCGGTGGTTGTTCTTCGCCGAGGCGAAGCATCTGGTGATGTTGTATTACTGAGCCGCCAGCGCTCAGCTTTTTGTAGGAGCGGCGGAAGCCGCGAAGCCCGCGCCCTACCCGATAGAACGATGCATGCAATCCGGTCTACATTGAAACCTTCACCTTGAGTGCGGGCGACGTATCGTCTGTCATATCGTCGGCTTCGCGGCTTCCGCCGCTCCTACAAGAACGCCCGCTGCGTCGATATCACGCCATGAACTCGCCCGCACCGAGATCCAGCAACTGCTGCGCGACCTGTTGTCCCAACGCATCGACATCCTCGCCGATGGCCTCGCTGCGCACCGCGCGACCGTCGGCGACCGAGCCGACGAGGCCGGCGAGATGCAGCGCACCGTCTGCGCGCAATTGCGCGAACGCCGCCACCGGCACCTGACAGCTGCCGTGCAGCGCGCGGTTCATCGCCCGCTCCGCTTCGACGCAGCGCCGCGTAGGCGCATGGTTCAGCGCGGCGAACAGCGCATCCGTGGCGGCATCGTCGTCGCGGCATTCCACCGCGATCGCACCCTGTGCCGGCGCCGGCAACCACTCAGGCGCATCCAGGCGCACGCGGATGCGGCCGTCGAAACCGAGCCGTTGCAGGCCCGCGCAGGCGAGCAGGATCGCGTCGTATTCGCCGGCATCGAGCTTAGCGAGCCGGGTGTTGACGTTGCCGCGCAGATCGACCAGCGCCAGATCCGGCCGCAGCGCGCGCAGCTGCGCCTGGCGCCGCAGCGACGAACTGCCGACCCGCGCGCCCTGCGGTAGCGCAGCGATACCGTCGTAACGATTGCTGACGAAGGCATCGGCGTGATCCGCGCGTTCGAGGATCGCCGGCAGCGCGAACGGGCCGTCGAGATCCATCGGCACGTCCTTGAGCGAATGCA
>JAYUUH010000090.1:0-5943 GCA_043754745.1 Lysobacter sp. | reverse complement strand
TCGTTGCGGGCGGAAGACAATCGGGCGGATGCGAAGCGTCGCGCCAGCGCAGATCGAAGGCTTCGCGCCGCGCGATGGCCTGCGCGATCGCATCGACGGTCGCGGCCGGCACCGCACCGTCGAACTGCAGGTCCAGGCCGCTGCCGCAGGGCAGCACGATGTCGACGTAGGGCGAGTCGGTGCCGTAGCGCACGCGCCGGCTGGCGCCATCGGCGATGGCGCGCTGCGCTTCCTGGATCACCGACCAGTCCAGGCAGCCGCCGGAAAACGAACCCGCGATCTCGCCGCTTCGGGTCACCGCCATCTGCGCGCCGATCCGTCGCGGCGCGGCGCCGTGGATGCCGACGAGGGTGACCAGCGCGCAGCGTTCGCCGCGCTGCGCGCTGGCGATCAGCAGCGCAAGCGGACGCGGCATGCGGTCGAATGGGCCACGGTCATTTCAGCGTGGCGAGATACGCGACGATCGCTTTGCGTCGCTTCGCGTCGGGCGTCGCGATCATCATCGTGGTGCCCTTGACGCGCGTGGCCGGCGCTTTGAGGTAGGCGTCGAGTTCCTGCGCGGTCCAGGTGATGCCGCTGCCGCGCAGCGCGGACGAATAACTGCGGTAGGCGGCGACGCTGGCGGCCTTGCGGCCGACGACGCCTTTCAGCGTCGGCCCGGGCTTGGCGCTGCCGTCCACCGAATGGCAGCCGGCGCAGGCCGCGAACGCGGCCTTGCCTTCCTGCGCGGTCTGCGCGTGTGCGCTGAGCGCAAGCATGCCGAGGAACAACGCGCTGCAGAACGACAGCACAGCGGGCGACACGATTCGATTTCTCATGGGGAATGCTCCGCGTCGGATTCGAACGTCGAGTGGTCGCGCTTCAAGGTCGCGCTTCCGGATCACGCGTCGAGGAACGGCAGCGCGCGCACGCGCTTGCCGGTGGCCTGGAAGATCGCGTTGGCGACCGCCGTGCCGATCGGCGGCACCGCGCATTCGCCGATGCCGGTCGGCGAGGCCGTCGACGGAAACATATGCACTTCGACCGCGGGCATCGCGTCGATGCGCAGCACGCGATAGGCGTCGTAGTTGCTCGCGGTCGGCGCGCCGTTGTCCAGCGCGATGCGTTCGCCGAGGATCGCGCTGAGGCCGAAGCCGGTGCCGCCCTCGATCTGCGCGCGCACGATGTCGGGATTGATGACGGTGCCGCAGTCGGAGGCCACCACGCAGCGTTCGACCTTGATCCCGCCGTCGGCGGTTTTCGACACTTCGGCGACGGTGGCGACGAAACTGCCGAACGACTGGTGCACGGCGACGCCGCGATGGCGACCGGCCGCGACCGGCTGCGACCAGCCCGCTTTTTCGGCGGCCAGCGACAGCACCGCGCGTTCGCGCGCGTCGGCCGGCAGCAGCGCCAGCCGCAGCGCGACGGGATCCTTGCCGGTGGCGACGGCGATTTCGTCCAGCATCGTCTGCATCACGTAGGCGGTATGGGTATGGCCGACCGAGCGCCACCACAGCACCGGCACCGGCGATGCCGGATGGGTCATGCGCACGTCGATGTCGGGCAGCGCGTACGGGGTGTCGACGACGCCCTCGGTCGAGGTCGGGTCGATGCCGTCCTTCATCATCATCGCCTCGAACGGCGTACCGGCCATGATCGATTGGCCGACGATGTGGTGCTGCCAGCCGCTGACGTTGCCGTCGGCGTCCAGGCCCACGCGCACATGATGCACGTGCAGCGGGCGATAGCGGCCGCCGCCCATGTCGGCTTCGCGCGTCCACTGCAGTTTGAGCGGCGCGCGGAAATCCAGCGCTTTCGCGATTTCGGTGGCTTCGACGAACACGTCGCAGTCGGCGACCGCGCGCCGGCCGAAACCGCCGCCGGTCTTCATCACGTGCAGGTCGACCTGCTCGGGTTTCACGCCGGCGATCTGCGCGCAGGTGCCCTGCACCGCGTCGGGCATCTGCAGCCCGCCGTGGATGTGCAGGCGGTCGCCGTCCTTGTGGATCACCGCGTTCAGCGGCTCCAGCGCAGCGTGCGCAAGGTACGGAAAACGGTACGTCGCTTCGATGGTCTTCGCGGCCTTGGCGAGCTTGCCGGCGGCATTGCCGCGCTTCAATGCGACCTTGCCGTCTTCCTTCTTGGCCAAGGCTTCGTACTCGGTGAACATCGCGTCCGAGGAACGCGTTTCCGCGCCGCTGTCGTCCCAGGTCACCTGCAGCGCCTCGCGGCCTTTGATCGCGGCCCAGGTGTTGTTCGCCACCACCGCTACGCCGCGGCTGATCTGCACCACGTCGACCACGCCCGGCACCGCTTTCGCGGCGGTCGCGTCGAAGGATTTCGGCTTGCCGCCGAAGCGCGGGCTGTGCGCGATGGTCGCGACCAGCATGCCCGGCAGCTGGATGTCGATGGTGTAGTCCTGGCTGCCGTCGGACTTGGCGCGCGCGTCGATGCGCGAGGTCGCGTCCTTGCCGATCAGCGTCCACGCCTTCGCGTCCTTCAGTGCGACCTCGCCCGGCACCGGCAGCGGCGCGGCGGCGGCGATCAGGCTGCCGTAGGGCGCGCGGCGGTCGCTGCCGGCATGGATCACTTCGCCGTTCGCGGTCGACAGTTCGGTGACGATGACCTTCCACTGCTTCGCGGCGGCCTGCTTCAACAGCTCGCGCGCGGCGGCGCCGGCCTTGCGGTAGCGCTCCCACGACGAGTGCATGCTGCTGGAGCCGCCGGTGAGCTGGAACGCGCCGCCCATCGCGAGATTGCCGTACCACTTGGGATTGCCGGCGCGGCCTTCGACGCGCACGTTGTCCAGCGCCACGTCGAGTTCTTCGGCGACCAGCGTCGCCAGTCCGTAATACGAGTTCTGGCCCATGTCGAACTGGCTGGAATACACGGTGACGATGCCGTCGGCGGCGATCGCGATGTAGGCCTCGAACGGCGACCCTGCGGCGGGTTTGCCGCCGGTCCCGGCCGTGGGTGCGGCGTCGCCGGAGGATTCCATCCTGCAGCCGACCATCAGCGCCGAGCCGATGAGGGTGGCGCCGAGCAGGAACTGTCGACGCGACAGTGCCGAAGTCTGAGTCTGCACCGCATCGGCGGCGCCCAGCGCGGGAAGTTTGCGACCGTTGAACATGTCCGTTCTCCTTTACGCGAGTGCGGTGGCCGCGGCTTTGATCGCCGCGCGGATGCGCTGATAGGTGGCGCAGCGGCAGAGATTGCCGGCCATGGCCGCGTCGATGTCGCCGTCGCTGGGGCTGCGGTTGGTTTCCAGCAGCGCGATCGCCGACATGATCTGGCCGCTCTGGCAGTAGCCGCACTGCGCGACCGCGCCGGCGACCCAGGCGTCCTGCACCGCTTTCGCCACCGGCCCGGTCGCGCCGGCGCCTTCGATGGTGGTGATGGGCTGGCCGACGAGCGCGCTGGCCGGGGTGACGCAACTGCGGATCGGCTGGCCGGCGACGTGCACCGTACAGGCGCCGCACTGGGCCATGCCGCAGCCGTATTTGGTGCCGGTCAGCCCGGCGAAGTCGCGCAGCACCCACAGCAGCGGCATGTCGTCGGGGGCATCCACCGGCACCGCTTTGCCGTTGATCGTCAGTTCGAAGGCCATGTCGCGCTCCTGGTGCGGGTCTGAAGAGATTGGCGGAGAACGGATGGCCGGGTGTCCCGGACGTTCCCTCCCGGGCGTTCCCGCGCGGACCGCGCAGAAAGGAAGAGCGGGGGCGATGCGCGCCAGGCCATGGTCGCCGCAAGGGCGAGCCGGGCCACACTAGTCCAATTTCCCGGGCCCTTCCAGTGCGCGTGGACGACACACGCCGTTGCGCTCACGGGCACCGGGGGGCGGAACGATGCGCACGAAAAAGGGCGCGACCGGAGTCGCGCCCTTCGTGAACGATCGAAGTACCGGCGTTACCTGGTGACTTCGAATTCCTTGGTCTGCACTACCGCGCCGTCCAGCGACACTTCGACCTTGTATTTGCCGGCCGGCCAACCGTCGGGCTTGCTGAATTCGACGTTGGTGGTGCCCGGGCCGGCGAAACTGAAATCGCGGGTCTCGGTCTTCACGTCGACCATCCCGGTGCCATCGATGAAGCTGAGCTTGGCGTCGAGCTTGCCGGCGACCGAAGCGGCCGGGTCGCTGGTGGTGGTGGCCACGGACACGATGATCTTGTCCTTGGGCTTGAAGCTGGTGGCGGTCGCGGTGAGTTTCATGTCCGGGCCGGTGGCGGTGCCCAGGTCGACGCTGGCCACCGAAGCGGTGGCGGCGACCGGTGCCGGCGTTGCCGGCTGGGAGATTTGCGGCGCGGGCGCGGGCGCGGGTGCGGCTTCTTCCTTCTTCTTGCAGCCGACGATGGCGACGCTGCCGATCACGGCGATGAGCAGGGCTTGGGTCAATCTGCTCTGGAGCATGGGGGTACGGTTCATTGGGTGAGTCCTCGATACGGTCGTATGGATGTGGTGCGTGTTGATGTTCCGGCGCGAAGGCGGCGTGCGCATGGCCCGCCCGCTCGACGCTGGCGCGCTCGTCGGTCAGTCGTCGGACGGATCGTCGAGATCGCCGTCGCCGTCGACATCGATCGCCGGCAGCTTGATGGTCTGCCCGGGGAAGATCCGGTCCGGATCTTCGATCGTGTCGCGATTGGCCTCGTGGATCCGGCGCCAGAACTTGGCCTTGCCGTAGAAGCGCTTGGAGATGGCCGACAGCGTGTCGCCCTTCTCGATGGTGTAGGTCTGTTCGCCCGTACTGCCACCGCCGCCTTCCCCGCCGGTGATCTGCTCGGTGGAGGTGACGGTGCTCTGCACGTTGCTGAAGTCGGGCCGCGCCTGTTCGGTGCTGCGCGCCGAACTCTGCACGTTGGAAAAATCGGGTTTTTTATCGGGTGTGGTCATGGTCGGACGGCTCCTGCCAAATGGCCGGGCCACATTGACATGCCGAATGTTAAGAAACCATATCGACGCCGTGCTTTTTTCGCAGCGTGCAATTTGCGGCACTGTTTTTTTTCGCAGCGTGCAATTTGCGGCGCTGGCCTACTGTCGCGCATCGCGTGCGGCGATCGGCGCGGGCATTGCGGGCGTCGCCCGCCACGGATTGATGTCCAGTCCGCCGCGGCGCGTATAGCGCGCTTCCACCGACAGCGCCTGGGGCCGGCAGCGCGCCATCACGTCGACGAAGATCCGTTCCACGCACTGCTCGTGGAATTCGGCGTGGTCGCGGAACGACACCAGATAACGCAGCAGCCCGACGCGTTCGATCCGCGGGCCGCGATAGGCGATGCGCACGCTGGCCCAGTCCGGTTGACCGGTGACCGGGCAGTTGGATTTGAGCAGGTCCGAGCGCAGCGTTTCTTCGACGACGGCATCGCCATCATCGGCATGCAGCGCGAGATGCGTGGCGTTCGGCGGACCGTAATCGTCGATGTCCAGATCCAGCGCGTCGATCAGGATCGCACCGTCCAGAGCCGCATCGTCGTCGACGGCGAATGGCGGCAATCCGAAATCCACCGCAACCTGCGCACCCGCGATCCGCGACAGATCGGCTACGAGCGTTTCGCGCACCTGCCCGATGGATTCGAAGCGTGCGGCGTTGAGCGAATTCAGATAGAGCTTGAGCGATTTGGATTCAATCAGCATCGGCGACGCCGCCGGCACCGCGAGCGTCGCCGTCGCGACCATCGGCTTGCCGCGCGCGTCCAGCCAACTCAGTTCGTAGGCGTGCCAGCGGTCGTGGCCGATGAAGGGCAGCGGCGGCGCGTCGACCGCCGTGTCGATGCCGATTTCGGCGCGTCCCAGGGTGCGCGGAATCGGAAACAGCAGGCCGGCGTCGTACCGTGCCGGATACGCGACCTCGCGGCCGAGGGGGATGTCGTTGGAGTTCATGCGGGCATTATCGCGCAGGCTGCAGCCATGCAGGTCCGTAGAGCGGCCTTCAGGCCGCTGCTCTTTTTCGCGAAGAGCAAAGCAGCG
>JAYUUH010000089.1:0-5949 GCA_043754745.1 Lysobacter sp. | reverse complement strand
GTGCCGGTGACGTTCGGCGGCGGCAGCAGGATGCTGTAAGCCGGGCCGCTGCCCTGCGGCGCGAAGACGCCGCTCGCTTCCCACTCGGCGTAGAGACGGGATTCGAAATCTTTGGGTTCGTAGCCGGAGGCGAGGGTTGTCATGTTTCGGGACTCTGTGTGCTTTGGATTGTCATCCCGAGCGCAGCGAGGGACCTGTTGTTAAAGCTTGCGAAAGCCAAAACAGGTCCCTCGCTGCGCTCGGGATGACAGTGGAGAGGGGCGACGTAATTACATATCGTATTTCTTCAATTCCAGCCCGCGTGCCTGGTACTGCTTCCAGCGCTCGCGCAGCGGGCCGCGCGCGGAGTCGTCGGCGGGCACCACTTCCAGCACGCGCTCGAAGCTGCCCTCGACCGGCGCGTCGCGCAGGTTGATGACCAGCGGACGCAGCGCGATGTCGCTGTCGGGCGCGGCGATCAGCACCGGCGTGAGTTCGTCCTCATCGTCGCTGCCGGCGATCTGGTGCGGCACGAACGCGTCCTCGTCGAACGCCCACAGCAGATCGTCCAGCGCCTCGGCCTGCGCCGCATCGCGCGCCAGCACCAGCGTCCACAGGTTCGCGTCGTAGGCCTTGCGCGCGAGCTCGCACACCAGGCGCAGCGGTTCCTCGCGGAAGCGGGGTTTCTGGATCAGGTAGAAATCGGCGCGGGGACTCATGCGGTCGCGGACTTAACCCGCTCGATCCATCAACCACTGCGCCAGCAACCCGACCGGGCGGCCGGTGGCCATGCCGAGCTTGCCGTCGTCGTTGGATACCCCGGCGATGTCGAGATGCGCCCAGCGCTGGCCTTCCGTGAAGCGCGCAAGGAAGCAGCCGGCGGTGATGGCGCCGGCGTTGCGGCCGCCGATGTTGTAGACGTCGGCGAAGGTGGAGCTAAGCTGGCTCTGGTATTCGTCCCACAGCGGCAGGCGCCAGGCGCGGTCGAAGACGTGCTCGCCGGCCTGCAGCAGTTCGTCGGCGAGATCGTCGTGCTTGCTCATCAGGCCGGTGGCGTACTTGCCGAGCGCGACGACGCACGCGCCGGTGAGCGTGGCCACGTCCAGCAGCGCCTGCGGCTCGAAGCGCTGGGCGTAGGTCAGGGCGTCGCAGAGGATCAGCCGGCCTTCGGCGTCGGTGTTGCCGACTTCGATGGTCTTGCCGGACATGCTGGTGATCACGTCGGACGGGCGGTAGGCGTTGCCGTCGATGGCGTTCTCCACCGCCGGGACGATGCTGACGAGATTGATCGGCAGCTTCATCCTGACCGCGGCGACGAACGCGCCGAGCACGCTGGCGGCGCCGCACATGTCGTACTTCATCTCCTCGATGCCGCCCTGCGTCTTCAGGTTGACGCCGCCGGTGTCGAAGGTGATGCCCTTGCCGACCAGCACGAAGGGCTTGGCGTCGCCGCCGTCGGCCTTCGGGGCGCCATCGCTTTTCGGAGCACCATTCCACTTCAGCACGATGAGCCGCGGGCGGTTCGCCGAGCCGCGCGCGACCGCGAGCAGCGAGCCCATGCCCAGGGCCTGCATCTGGTCCTCGTCGAGGATCTCGGATTCCGCGCCGTTCTCCTGCGCGAACCGCTGCGCCTGTTCGGCGAGGTAGGCGGGGGTGCAGATGTTCGGGGGCAGGTTGCCCAGCTCGCTGGTGAAGGCGACGCCTTCGGCGATGCCCTGGCCCTGCGCGAGCGCGTCGGCATCGCTGCCGGCGACCGCGACCGCGACGAGTTTGCTCTCGCCCTTGGTCTTGTTCTTTTCGCCGAGCGTGGCGTGGTAGCGGTAGGTGGCGTGGTTGAAGGCGATCACGGCCTGGCGGATGGCCCAGGCGGCGTCGCGGCCCAGCACGGCGGCCTCGCTGACGGTGAACGCGACGCTGGCCGCCGCGCCATCCTTCAGCGCGCGGGCCGCGTCGCCGGCCGCCTTGATGTACTGCGGCACGCCGAACTTGGCCGGTTCGCCCAGACCGATCACCAGCACCCGGGTCGCGGTCACGCCGGGAAGATCGTGCAGCAGGGCGGACTTGCCGGTTTTGCCGGAGATGTCGCCGCGCTCGATCAGGGCCGCGATCCGCCCGCCGCTGGCGGCATCCAGCGCTTGGCCGGTGGCGGTCAGGGTCTTGTCCGAATACGCGCCGACGACGATGCAGTCGCTGGCGAGGGTGGCGGCGTCGGCGGCGGGGCCGGCGTGGAGCGTGAATGCGAGGGCCATCGATGGGTTCCGTAAAAGCGGTTTGTATGAAGAAGTCAGGAGTGGGCCGGGGCTGGCAGACATGGATGCCGGAAGCGGTGCGGCGCCTGAACCCGTCGTGGACGGCGTTGTTCAGACTTTGCCGCCATTCCGTACAATCCCCGGGCCGGTCCTGCTGCCGGCGCGGCGGCACCGGCGCCAAGCCGCGAAGCCCGACCGCGGAGCTCGGCCCGCAAGTTTAAAGCAACCCCCTGCCGGATGCCCGGCGTCCGGAACCTTCCACCCGATGTTGAAGCTGGACCGATACCTGATCCGCGAGTTCGCGCAGAACACCTTCGCCGTGCTGGTGGTGGTCCTGATCGTGCTGCTGGGCGGGGCGTTCGCGGATGTGCTGCAGGACGTGGCTCGCGGCAAGGTGCCGGCGGGGATGCTGCTAGCCCAGTTGGGGCTGGTGTTCCTGAAATGGCTGCCGCTGATCCTGCCGCTGGCGGTAATGCTGGGGTTGATGCTGGCCATGGGCCGACTGTATCGCGATGCCGAAATGCCGGTGCTGGTGTCGATCGGCGTCGGCCCGAAACGGCTGCTGCGTCCGCTGGCCTGGATGGCGCTGCCGGTGGTGATCGGCGTGGGCCTGTGTTCGATGTGGCTGGCGCCCTGGGCCGATCGCGTGTCGCAGCGCATGATCGAGGAGGCCGGGCGCAACCTGCTGATCGCGGGCATGGAGCCGGGTCGTTTCACCGAACTGCCGGGCGGCGGCGGGGTGATCTACGTCGGCGCCATGTCGGGCGACAGCCGCGAGATGCAGCGGGTGTTCGTGTACCGGCAGAAGAAGGATCGGTTCGATGTGACCACCTCGCGGACCGGCACGCTCTCGGTACAGAACCAGCAGGACCGTTACCTGCGCCTGGCGCACGGTTTCGAAGTGGAAGGGCCGCTGGGCGGCGGCCGCGATTTCCGGCTGATGCGCTACGCCGCCAATGAAGTGCGGCTGCCCCGGGACCTCACCCCGCGGCGCAAGTCCGACGGTGTGGAGCTGCAGCCGACGATGGCGCTGCTGGGCGACCCGCGCCCCGAGGCGAAGGCGCAGTTCCATTCGCGATTGGCGCCGCCGCTGCTGACGCTTGCGTTCGCGCTGCTGGCGATCCCGCTGTCGCGCAGCTCGCCGCGCCAGGCCCGCTATGGCAATCTGGCGGTCGGGTTCCTGATCTATCTGTTCGGCATGTTCCTGATGCTGCTGGGCACGCAGTGGCTGGAGGACGGCAAGGTGCCGGCCATGCTCGGCCTGTGGTGGCTGCTGGGTCCGTTGCTGGTGGCCGCGGTGTGGATGTATGCCCGCGACGGCGCGATCAAGCGGCCGCGGGCGCGGGCGACTCCGGCATGAAGCCCTTTCCGAAAATCCACGATCTCTACATCGGCCGCGTGGTGCTGGGCGCGGTGCTGCTGGCGTGGACGGTGCTGGTGGGCATCGACGCCATCATCGGCGGCCTGCTCAACGAAATCAGCGATGTCGGCACCGGCAAGTACGATTTCATGGCCGCTGCGACCAATGTCGTCTACACGCTGCCGCGGCGCGCCTACATGCTGTTCCCGTATTCGGCGGTGATCGGCGCGGTGATCGGCCTAGGCCAAGTCGCGGTGAGTTCGGAACTCACGGTGCTGCGCGCGATCGGCCTGTCGCGCCGACGCATCAGCCTGTCGGTGATCCTGTCGCTCACGGTGCTGACCGCGCTGATGGTGGTCAACGGCGAAACCCTCGCCCCGTGGGCGCAGCGCCGCGCCGACACGCTCAAGGCCGCGGCGAAATCCAACGACGTGATCGTCGCGCAGTACTCGGGGCTGTGGGCGCGCGAGGGCGATGTGTTCCTCAACGCCCAGACCGGCCAGGAGCGCAGCGAGAACGGCCGGCAGTGGCTGGAGCTCAACGACCTGCGCCTGTTCGAACTGGCCGAGGACGGACGGCTGCTGTCGATCACCCACGCCGGCAGCGCCGAGCACATCGAAGGCGAATGGATCCTGCGCAAGGTCGAGCGCACGCGGTTCGACGACAAATCCGCGGTCCGCACGGTGTTCGCCGAGGAGCGCTGGAAGTCGCGCCTGGACGCCGCCGCGCTCGCCGCCAGCACCCGCAACATCTGGCGCCCGCGCTACATGACCGCGGAGCAGTTGAAGGACGGTATCGAATACCGCACCCGCAACGGCCTGGATTCCAGCGAATTCCAAGAGCACTACTGGGGCCGGTGGTTCTATCCGGTGAATGTGCTGGTGCTGTGCCTGCTCGCGATCCCGTTCGCCTTCGGCTCGCTGCGCAGCGGCGGCCTGGGCAAACGCCTGTTCATCGGCATCGTCTTCTCGCTGGGCTTTTGGCTGGTGCAGACCCAGTTCGTGCGCCTCGCGGGCGTGTTCAAGTTCGACTACCGCGTCGCCTACATGATCCCGGCGCTGGTGATGGTCACGTTGTCGGTGTGGTTGTTCAAGCGCAGATCGGGGTGATCGCGCACAGCATTTCTGTAGAGCGGCCTTCAGGCCGGCCCAGGCAGAACCCGACTGACGACGACATTAGGGCCGTGTCCACGGCCGACGAAAACGAAGCGGCCTGAAGGCCGCTCTACAGGCTTGAACCGTGCTTCAACCTGCTTGCGATCACTTCGCCACCCGCACCACCCGCGTTCCGCTCACCCGGTCGTGCCAGGTCAGTCGCTCGCGATCGAATAACGCCCACCAGAAACCCAGGCCCGCAGCCAACAGCGACAGGTTGCTGATCAGATAGCGGATCGCGAGCTGCTTGCGCGTCGGCACCGCGCCGTCCGCGCCCACCACCCGCAGCCGCCACGGGCGCATGCCGAGCGTCTGGCCGCCGCGCGCCCAGCTGACAACGGCATAGGCGCCGGCGACCAGCCAGCAGCATAGCCACAGCAGGACACCGAGAACGCTGGCGGTCTTGAGGATGTCGCGCTCGCCGTGACCTGCCAGGTAGTAGCCGAGGTTGAACAGCGCGGACATCAGCATCCACAGCGCGAGCACCGGCCACAGGTCGTAGAACAGCGATAGCAGCCGGCGGAGGATCAATGGGTCGGGCTTGGCCGTGGGAAGGGCGTGTGCGGCGGTGTCGGTCATGGCGACAGGATAAACGGCCGCCCTGTGATCAAGAACCGTCGTCGTCCCGGCGAAGGCCGGGAACCAGTCCTTGTCGTTCGCCGCGATGTCGAATACTGGATCCCGACCTTCGCCAGGATGACGATGATTTGGATTCGGCGTCTGGATTCCGCGCAGCGCTCACCGCGCTACCCTGTGGCATGCCCACTACGCCTTCCGAACGCCGGGAACAGGCCGTCGCGCTGCCGCCGCTGCGCGACGCCGATGGCGCTGCGATCCATGCATTCATCGAAACGATCTTGGCGGAGAACGGCCTGGCGAAGCAGACCCAAGCCAGCTACCGGCGCGATCTGGAAGGCTTTGCGCGCTGGCGCGACGGTTCCGGCGGCGGTTTGCTCGGCGCGGACCGGGCGGTGTTGTTCGATTACCTCGCGTGGCGGACGCGCAGCGCGTACTCGCCGCGGAGCAACGCGCGGCTGCTGTCGACGCTGCGCGCGTTCTTCGCGCTGCAGGTGCGCCGCGGCGTCCGCGCGGACGATCCCACCGCCTTGCTCGATCCCCCGAAATTGCCGCGGTTGCTGCCCAAGGCGCTGAGTGAGCGCGATATCGAAGCGCTGTTGACCGCGCCGGATGTCTCGACGCCGCTCGG
>JAYUUH010000088.1:0-5953 GCA_043754745.1 Lysobacter sp. | reverse complement strand
GTGCGGTCATCGCGGCGGATCCAGAGGGTCTTGGGGCTGCGGATTGTACCGGACCCCGTCGACGCTTCCGCTACGATGGCCGCCTACAGGAGGCGCGGATGGCGGCGAAAGCATCGGAACAGCGGTACAGGGCCCTGATCGAGCGGCTGCAGGTGCAGGCCCGTGAGGCGCCGCAGGCCTATCGCTCCCGGGTGATGCTGGTGGCGGCGCTGGGGTATGCGGTGATCGGGATGGTCCTGCTGGTCGCTGTGGGCCTGCCCGTCGGGATCGTGATCGCGCTGCTGGCGACCGGGCGGGCGCTCGACCCGTGGCTGCTAATGGTGCTGGTGCCGCAGGGCGTCTTCGCGACGATGGTGGTGCGCGCGCTGTGGCTGCGTTTCGGCGCGCCGCCGGGCTACCGGCTCGCGCCCGGCGAGGCGCCCGAGCTGCAGGCCGAGATCGAGCGCCTGCGTATGGCCGCGGGCGCGCCGCCGCTGGAGGCGGTGGTGATCGACAGCGACCTCAACGCCGGCGCGGCGAGCATGCCGCGGCTGCTCGGCCTACTCGGCGATCGCCACTATCTGGTGATCGGCCTGCCGCTGATGCGTTTGCTGGATGCCGCCGAGCTGTCGGCGGTGATCGCGCACGAATTCGGCCATTTCCGCGGCGGCCACGGCCGTTTCTCGGCCTGGATCTATCGCGTCCGCATCGGTTGGTACCGCATGGCCGAGGCGATGGCGAGCGGCGGGGGCTCGATGTCGCGGCTGTTCCTGAAGTTCTTCGCGTGGTACGTGCCGTATTTCAACGCCTACAGCTTCGTGATGGCGCGCGAGGACGAATACGAGGCCGATGCGGTCAGCGCGCGCGTGGCCGGCGAATCCGTGCGGGTCTCGGCGCTGATCCGGCTTGCGCATGCATCGCAATGGATCGAACGGCGATTCTGGCCGAACATGCAGACGCGGATGCGCGCCCAGCCGCAGCCGCCGGTGCAGTTCAACGCGATGATGGCGGCGGCGCTGCGCGACTTGCCGTCCATCGACATCCCGCGCCTGCTCGCCAGCGAAGCGCGCGAAAACGATCTCACCGACACCCATCCCACCCTGCCGCAGCGCGTCTCGGCGGTCGGCGCCGCACCCGCATTGCGCGAACAGGACGTATCCGCGATCGCACTGCTCGGCGATTCGCTGTCGACGATCGAACGCAAACTCGATGCCCAGTGGCGCGATGAGATGAAGACGCCCTGGGCCGCGCAGTACGCGGCGGCCGAGCCGGACCGCCATCGGCTGGACGCGCTGGAGCGTCGCGGCGAACTCGATGCCGCCGAAGCCCTGCAATACGCGCAGCTGATCGAATCGCTGCGCCCGGACATCGATCCGCTGCGTTTCTACGAGCGGGCGTTCGAACGCGCGCCGGACAGCGCGACCGCGCAGTTCAAGGTCGCCCTGCTGCGGATCGAAGCGGGCGAGGTCGCGGGCGTCGAGCTGCTCAGGCGGGCGATGACCCTCGACGCCGGCGCGATCCGCCCGGCGTTCGAGAAGCTGCGCGACTACGAGCGCGACGGCACGCTCGCTCCGGACTTGGCGGCCGCGCTAGCCGCGCTGCGCGATGCATTCTCCGACCGTGCGAAGTCGCTGGAGGCCCGCGACGGCGTGGCCGGGGACGACGATCTGATCGCCCACGGTCTGGACGACGCCACGCTCGACGGCCTGTGCGAGGCCCTGTACGGGATCGAGCAGGTCGGCCAGGCCTGGCTGGCGCGCAAACGCTTCGATCTGGCCGCGGAACCGGCGCATTACGCACTGCTGGTGACCTGGCGCGGCTCGGTGGTCAGCGAGGCGGCGGGGCTCAAGCGGGTCGTGGCCGCGCTGCGCCTGCCGGGCAGCGTGAGCGTGTTCACCGAAAGCGCGTACAAGGCCGAGGCGCGGCGGGTGCGCGCGGTCTGCGTGGCGCCGGTCTACCGGCGGAGACACTGAACGGAGCTGTGGATTGAGCGGCGGGACTTGAGCCCGCCCCCGTTCCAAACCCGTCCAAACCCTTCCACGGAGCAGGCTCTACAATGCGCGTCCTCGCAGCGCCCTGGAACGACCCATGACCGACTGGTCCATCGACCTCGCCCGCAAGACCTATTCGATCCCGCACTGGGCCGAAGGGTATTTCGATGTCGATGCGCAGGGTCGCATCGTCGTGCATCCGCACGGCCCGCAGACGCCGGGCGCGGCGCTGTCGGCGGTGGTGGACGCCGCCCAGGCCAGCGGCGCCAAACTGCCGCTGCTGGTGCGCTTCCCGCAGATCCTCGGCGATCGGCTGGGCAAGCTGCAGGCGGCGTTCGCGCAGGCGCAGACCGAATGGGACTACGCCGGCGGCTACACCGCGGTGTATCCGATCAAGGTCAACCAGCACGCGGCCGTCGCCGGCACCCTCGCGTCGCACGCGGGCGAGGGCTTCGGCCTGGAAGCCGGCAGCAAGCCCGAGCTGATGGCGGTGCTGGCGCTGAGCCGGCCCGGCGGGCTGATCGTCTGCAACGGCTACAAGGATCGCGAATACATCCGCCTCGCGCTGATCGGCCGCAAGCTCGGCATGCAGACCTTCATCGTGGTGGAGAAGCCGTCCGAGCTGCCGCTGGTGATGGAAGAAGCGAAGGCGCTCGGCGTCACCCCGGGCCTCGGCGTACGCATGCGGCTGGCGTCGCTGGGCGCCGGTAAATGGCAGAACAGCGGCGGCGACAAGGCCAAGTTCGGGCTGTCGCCGCGCCAGGTGCTGGACCTGTGGAAGACCCTGCGCGACAACGACATGGGCGATTGCCTCGGCCTGCTGCATTTCCACATGGGCTCGCAGATCAGCAATGTCCGCGACATCGCCAACGGCATGCGCGAGGCCACGCGCTATTTCGTCGAGCTGTCGAAGCTGGGCGCGAAGGTCAGCCACGTCGATGTCGGCGGCGGCCTGGGCATCGATTACGAAGGCACGCGTTCGCGCAGTTACTGCTCGATCAATTACGGCATCCACCAGTACGCCTCCAGCATCGTCCAGCCGCTGGCCGAAGCCTGCGAGGAATACAAGATCGCGCCGCCGCGCGTGGTCACCGAATGCGGCCGCGCGATGACCGCGCACCACGCCATGCTGGTCACCAACGTGTCCGAAGTGGAGCGCGCGCCGGAAGGCCGCGTGCCGCCGGCGCACGACGACGAAGCCAACGTCATCCGCCATCTGCGCGAGATCTATGCCGACATCGATACCCGGCCGGCGGTGGAACTTTTCCACGAAGCGCAGCATCACCACAGCGAAGGCCTGTCCTTGTACGCATTGGGCCAGCTCGATCTGGTCGGCCGCGCGCGCCTGGACGATCTGTTCTATGCGATCGCGCATGCGGTGCGCGCGCGCCTGACCTACGACGAAAAGAGCCATCGCGACCTGCTCGACGAACTCAACGAGCGCCTGGTCGATAAGTATTTCGTCAATTTCAGTCTGTTCGAGTCGATGCCCGACGTGTGGGCGATCGACCAGGTGTTCCCGATCGCGCCGATCGAACGCCTCGACGAAAAACCCGACCGCCGCGGGGTGATCGCCGACCTCACCTGCGATTCCGACGGCAAGATCGACACCTACGTCGAGAACGAAGACCTGCACAGCTCGCTGCCGCTGCACGGGCTGCGTTCTGGCGAGCGCTATCGCATCGGCTTTTTCCTGCTCGGTGCGTATCAGGAAATCCTCGGCGACATCCACAACCTGTTCGGCGACACCGATGCGATCGAAGTGCGCGTAGGCGACGACGGTTTCAAGGTCACCCAGCAGCGCCGCGGCGACACCACCGACGTGATGCTGGACTACGTAGGCTACAAGCTCGACGACCTGCGCCGCATCTACCGGGCCAAGGTCGGCGCGGTGGACCTCAGCAAGAGCGAAGCGGCGCGCCTGAACGAAGCGCTGGAGAACGGACTGACCGCATACACGTATCTCAGCGACGAACCGCTGGGCTGACGCAGGCGCGGTGCGGGAGTGCGACCACGGTCGCGCTCGCGCCGAGGGTGCGGGCGTAGGATCAGGGCGGCCGGCATCGGTCGAACCACGCCGACACGGCAGGATCGAAGCCGGTCGGTTTCGGCCCATTCCATCGACAACAAGGAGCGTGTCCCATGCAACTGAAAACCCTCGCACTTGCCGCCCTCGCGGCGTTCGCCTTCGGCGCGGGCATCAATGCTGCCCCCGCTGAGGCTGCCGTCAACTGCTTCGACTGCCACAACAGCTGCGACATGAAATACGACGCCTGCCTGATCGCTGGCACCGACCCGAGCATATGCGCATCGAGCGACTACCTGTGTCGCCGCCGCTGCGGTTGTCCGACCCCCTGATCGCCCGTTGCGCCGCGCAGGCCGGACGCAATGTCCGGCCTGCGCGTAACGCCTGCATCGCGTCGTCCGCGCGCGTCGCCGTCGATTAAAGTGCGGCTCCCGATGAGCGGCGAGGCGACAGACAGTGGGCAGCAGTACCAGAAGCGACCACGACTCCGCCGACTATCGTTCCGCGCATCTGCCCGGTCTTGATGTGCTGCGTGCCATCGCGGTCGTATGGACAATGCTGTTCCATTCGTTCCTCGTCGGCGGCCTGGGCGAAGATTGGGCCTGGGCGCAGCGTTACGGTTGGATGGGCGTCGATCTGTTCTTCGTGCTCAGCGGGTTCCTGATCGGCTCGCAGGTGTTGAAGCCGCTGGCGAACGGCGCACGCTTTTCGTTTCGCGAGTTCTACCTCCGCCGCGCGTTCCGCATCCTGCCGGCGTTCTGGGCGGTGCTGGCGGTGTATCTGCTGTGGCCCGGGTTCCGCGAGGCGCCCGGCATGGAGCCGTGGTGGGCGTTTGTCGGCTTCTTCCTGAATCTGTCGATCGACTACGGCAGCAATGCCGCGTTCTCGCACGCATGGTCGCTCTGCGTCGAGGAACATTTCTATCTCGCGTTCCCGGTGCTGGCGTGGCTGCTCGCGAAGCGTCCGTCGGTCGCCGGCTTCGTCGCGCTGTGCGCGGCGATCGTGATCGGCGGCATCGTTCTGCGCACATCGATCTGGCTGCATTTCGACGCGCTGCAGCCGGCGCGCAACTGGTTCGTCGAAGACATCTACTACCCGACCTGGAATCGGCTCGACGGTCTGCTCGCCGGCGTGATCCTCGCGGTGTGGAAGACGTACCGCCCGGGCAGTTGGGCCTGCGTCGCCGCGCGCGCAGACCTGATGATGCTGGGCGGACTGGCGACGATGGCGCTGGCGTTCTGGCTATTCCGCGAACGCGCCGGCCTGCTCGGCAATAGCATCGGTTGGCCGTTGTTGTCGCTGGGGTTGGCGCTGCTGGTGTTCGCCGGCGCGCAGCGGAACAGTTGGATCGGCCGCCGCGCGCTGCCGGGCGCAGGCTGGCTGGCGGCGGTGTCGTTCAGCCTGTATCTGGTGCACAAACCGGTGTTCGGTCTGGTGGAAGCGCATCTCGGCGATGCGCTGCACGGTCGCGGCTTCGTCGCGTTCGCGGTGTACGGCATCGCGTCGCTGCTCGCGGCGGCGGCGCTGTATTACCTCGTCGAGCTGCCCGGGCTGCGGCTGCGCGACCGGATTCTGGCGCGTTCGCGGCCGGCCCCGGTGTCGAATGCGCTGGAGCCGACGGCCGGCTGAGTGCGGTCGGTCAGGACGCCGGTGCGCGATCGTCGCCGGTCGGCGGCGTAGGCGCGGTACGCCAAGGCGCCGCGACCATCAGCACCCCTACGATCATCAGGACCGCGCCGGCGATGCGCACCGGATCCGCCCGCCGCGGCGACTGCAGCACGCCGAAATGATCGAAGGCCAGCGACGCCGTCACCTGCCCGAGGATTGCCAGGCAGATCAGCGACGCCGCGCCCAGTCGCGGCATCAGCAGCGTGAAGCAGGCGACGTAGAGCGCGCCGAGCAGGCCGCCGGTCCAGATCCACGGCGGCAATCGGGCGCCGCCGCCGAGCGCGAGCGG
>JAYUUH010000087.1:0-5964 GCA_043754745.1 Lysobacter sp. | reverse complement strand
TGCCGCCGCGCAGCGCATCGGCATAGGCCGCGACTGCGGACGCGAAGCGCATCGATGCGCTGGGCGCATAGCGGCGCGGCTCGTGCACCGGCAGGATCGGCCGTTCGATCAGCTGGCTGGTGTCCTCGCCCGGGCGCTTGTAGCGCAGGCGCAGATGCGCAAGTTCGCCTGTGGCGGTGCCGTTCGTCGCCTTCGGCTTGTCGTCGCCATAGCGCAGCGCGGGCAGGCGCTCCGCGCCGGAGCCGACCAGGGTGATCTCGTACAGCGCGGTGACTTCGTGTCCGGCGCCGATGTCGCCGGCGTCGACGTTGTCGTTGGCGAAGTCCTCGCGGCGCAGCATGCGGTTTTCGTAGCCGATCAGACGGTATTCCGCGACCTTCGCCGGATTGAACTCGATCTGGATCTTCACGTCCTTGGCGATGGTCAGCAGGGTCGACTGCATTTCCTGCACCAGCACCTTTCGGGCTTCCTGCAGGGTGTCGATGTAGGCGTGGTTGCCGTCGCCGACATCGGCCAGACGTTCGGCCATCGCGTCGTTGTAGTTGCCACGGCCGAAGCCGAGCGTGGTCAGCGCGATGCCGTGCTTGCGCTGATCGCCGACCAGCGTTTCCAGGGTCTTCTGGTCGGTGGTGCCGACGTTGAAATCGCCGTCGGTGGCGAGGATCACGCGATTCACACCCTCCTTGACGTAGGACTGCTTCGCCATCGCGTAGGCCAACTGGATGCCGGCGCCGCCGTTGGTGCTGCCGCCGGCGCCGAGGTTGTCGAGCGCGGCGAGGATTTTTTCGCGCTGGTCGCCGGGCGTGGGTGCCAGCACTAGACCGGCCGAGCCGGCGTAGACCACCATCGACACCCGGTCCTGCGGCCGCAGTTGTTCGACCAGTTGCGCGAAGGATTTCTTCAGCAGGGGCAGTTTGTTTTCGTCGCTCATCGAGCCCGAAGTGTCGATCAGGAATACTAGGTTCGCCGGTGGCAGTGCGGCCTTGGGCACATCGTAGCCCTTGATGCCGACCATCAGCAGTTGGCGCTTGCCGTTCCACGGCGCCGCCGCGAGTTCGGTGGTGACCCGGAACGGGGTGTTCAAGGATGTCGGCGCGGCGTGGCCGTAGTCGAAGTAATTGATCATTTCCTCTGCGCGCACCGCGTCGGCCGGCGGGCGCTGGCCGTTGCGCAGCAGGCTGCGGACGTTGGCGTAGCTACCGGTGTCGACATCGATCGAGAACGTGGACACCGGTTCTTCGCTGGCGCGGCATACGGGGTTGTCGTCGCGGCCTTCGTATTTCTCGGTGTTGGCCAGTCCGTCCATCGGCATGGGTTCCGCCGGCGCGATCATCATCGGTGCCGGCGGAGGCGGTGGTGCGGCCGGTGCGAAGGCATACCCGTTGACGGCGCCGCTGGCGCGCTTGGCGACTTCCTGCTGCGGTCGCGAAAGACGCGAACCGGTGACGACGACCTTGTCAACTTCGTCGCGGGCGGCCGCGGCATCGGAGACGGGCGCGGCTTCGGCGAGGATGTCGATATTCGCGAGTTCGACATCTGCAGCCTGCGGCTTGCCGCGGGGGGCGTCGACGCGGGTGCCGGCCTTGGATTCGTCGAGCGTGGTCGTGCGCTGGCAGCCGGTCAGCGCGAGCGCGCAGAGCACCGCGGCGGCGAGGGTGTGCCTAGTGAAGGCAGTCGGGAATGGGCGGGACAGCGGACGGGCGGCGGTGCAGTGCATGGCGGGTCTCCGTGAGTGGGCAGACCTGCAAACGCGCCATGTAAGGGTATGGGGTTGATGATTTGTAAGAGGGGCTTCAGCCCGGCCCAGGCAAGCATTTGAAGTGTGACGGCATGTGCGCCGCGCCCGCGACTGGCAGAAATGAATCGGGTGAGGTCTTCAGGCTCGATCTTTTCTCTCGCCCAGGCATCGGACCTGAAGGCCCTCCTACAAGAGAAAGGGCAAAAAAGAACGGACGGCTTTCGCCGTCCGTCCGTGTCGCTGCTCCGAACCGCAGGAGCGGTCAGAAGCGGTAATCCACCTTGGCGTAGAAATACGCGCCGTTGATGCCGAAGGGCAAGGTTTCCCAGCCGTAGACGAAGCCGAGCTGCGGGAACGGGAAGGCGTTGACCGCATCCCATTTGTCCGGGTACGTGTCGAAGATGTTGTTGCCGCCGATGCTGATGCGGAGCTTCTCGCTGACGTTCCAGCCGAGCGCGGCGTCGAACAGCGTGGCGCCGTCCCAGGTCTGTTTGAAGCCTGGCGTGAAGCCTTCGCCGGCGACTTCGCCGTAATAGTTGGCGCGCAGGGTCCAGTCCCAGTTGCCGCGGGACCATACGCCCTGCAGGACGTGGTGCGCGCCCGGCTGGCCTTCCTCGATCAGAGTGACCTGACTGTCGTCGAACAACTGCGTCGGCGAGAGGATCGCCGACTGCGAACGGCGCGAGGTGACTTCGGTCTTGTTCCAGTGCAGCAGGGCGGTGAGGTCGAGGGTGCCGCCGGCGGCTTCGGTGCTGTATTCGCCGACGATGTCGATACCGGTGGTCTTGGTGTCGATGGCGTTGGTGAAGAACTGCGCCTGGGCGACGCCGAACGGCGCGAGGATCGCGCGGATCGGGCAGTTGGTGTTGGTCGGCGTGCACGGCAGGCCGTTGGTGCCGATGCTTTCCGGGGCGATGTTGCTGGAAAAGATGATGCGGTCGTCGATGTCGATGCGGAACACGTCGACGGTGAAGCTGAAGTTATCACTGGGACGCCAGCTGAAGCCGAGCGTGCCGCTGGTGGATTGTTCTTCCTTCAGCGGATCGATGCCGAAGGCGCGGGTGACGCTGCTGTTCTGCCGCGCGGTGAGTGTGTCCGCGAGCAGGCCGGTAGTCGGGTCGATGTTGGTTGAGCGCTGGCTGTAGAACAACTGCTGCACGCCCGGCGCGCGGAAGCCGGTGGAGACCGTGCCGCGTACCGCGAAGGTTTCGGTGAAGTCGTAGCGCAGCGACAGCTTGCCGATGGTGGTGTTGCCGAAGTCGGAATAATCCTCGAAGCGCACCGCGCCGCCGACCAGGAACTTGCCGCCGAAGCGGGTTTCGGCGTCGGCGTACAGCGCGTAGTTGTGGCGGCCGTCGTCGACTTCCTCGTTGGGCGAGAAGCCCGGGAAGCCCTGGATGCCGGGCGCCGCGAAGCCGCCGTTCTGGTTGCGGATCACGATGGCGGGATTGTTGGTGCGGCCATAACTGTAGGACACCGGGTCGCCGGCTTCGATGGCGTAGTTCTCGCTGCGGTATTCGCCGCCGACGGCGAGGCTGAGCGGTTCGCTGCTGCCGATGTCGATCGTGCCGCGGAAGTCGAGATTGACCGTGGTCTGGTCGAACTTCAGGGTGCCGGTGTCGGCGGATGTCGGCGACTGGGCGTAGATGCCGGCACCCAGTGGTTCGTACCACCAGCTCACGTTGACCGAGTTGCGCTCGTGGAAACCGAATTTGCTGCGGCCGTGGTTGATCGACACGTCCCAGTCCCAGGTGTCGCTGAGCGGAGCGCGGTAACCGACCGCCAGCGAGGCGTCGTCGACGGTGGTGATGATGTTCGGCAGGAAACCGTTGGGATAGAGAGCCGGCACTGTGCGGCCGTCGCCGGCGCTGCGGAAGAAGCCGGAGGAATCGCCTTCGCGCCGCGACAGGCCACCGAACCAGTACAGCTCGCCGCCGCCCAGGCCCAAGCCGCCGTTGAGCCAGAGGTAGGCGTCGGTGGCATCGGCGTCGCCGATGCGCTGGGTGACCCGTGGCGGGCTGACGCGCAGAGTGTCCTTGCCGGCGCGGTTGGTTTCGCCGCGGTCGCGGTATTCGACGCTGAGATTGATGAAACCGTCGTCGCCGAGCTCGAAACCGGTGTTGACTCCGCCGTGCAGCACTTCGCCGTCGCCCTCGCGGGTCTCGCCGGCTTCGAAGAACAGCTGGGTTTCCTTGGTCTGGCGCTTCAGCACGATGTTGATCACGCCGGCGATGGCGTCGGAACCGTACTGTGCGGCCGCGCCGTCGCGCAGCACTTCGATGCGGTCGATGGCGGTGACCGGGATCGCGTTGATGTCGGTGCCGGCGGAGCCGCGGGCGACGGTCTGCTGCACGTTCACCAGCGCCTGCTGATGACGGCGCTTGCCGTTGATGAGCACCAGCACCTGATCGGGGCCGAGCGCGCGCAGCGTGGCCGGGCGCAGGATGTCGGTGCCGTCGGAGATGGTGGTGCGCGAGAAGTTGAAGCTGGGCTCCAGCATCTGCAGCAACTGGCCGAGTTCGCGCGCGCCGGTGCGTTCGATCTGTTCGGTGCGGATGATGTCGACCGGCGCGGCGGTTTCGGCGGCGGTGCGGTTCTTGGCGCGGCTGCCGAGCACCTGGATGGTGTCGAGGTCGCCGGCTCCGGTTTCTGCGGGCGCGTCCTGGGCGAGGGCGGGCATCGCCACGGCCAGCGCGAGGGCGAGCGCGGTGAGAGTGGGCGCGACGCGGCGTTGCTTGTGTGTGATGTACGGCATGGGACCTCCTGATCCTTAGAAATGATGGAAAAATTGTGTTCGACGCTCCCCCCAGCGTCCCGCCAGCCGGCGTGGGCCTGGCGGCAGGGCGGCATTGATAACATTTTTTTAGCATTTCGGCCCGTCCCGCGGCCGAGACGCCCGCCACGGTTGGCGCGCATGCGACGCTATCGGCCGCGACGGGCCAGGAGTAGGCTGGCCCGATCCACAGGGGGAGGCGACAACGATGAGCACCAGAGCGATGCCGGGATCATGAGTACGAACGATGCCTGCCCATCGCCCGATGCCGCACTGCATGGTGTCCTGTCTCCCCACGACGGGCCGCATCGACGCCTTGCGCGGATGGCCGGGGAGTGGGAGGGCGTCTATCGTCTGTGGTTCGAGAGCGGCATGCTGGCGGCGGAGTCCAGCCAGCGCGGCAGTCTGCGCGCGGTGCTGGGTGGACGCTTCCTGCTGCACGAATACAGCTGGGAGTTCGATGGCCGCAGCCATGCGGGCGTAGCGCTGTACGGTTATCACATCGACGAGCGGCGCTGGGAATGCGCCTGGGTCGACAGCTTCCACAGCGGCAGTTCGATTGTGTTTTCTCAAGGGCAGCCGTCCTCGCACAGCGCGGACGAAGCCGAGCCTGCACATTTCGCCGTACTCGGCAGCTACGGCGACGGTCAGACTCCGCCGGGACCGCGTTGGGGATGGCGGACCGAGATCGAGCAGCCGGACGACGACCGCCTGGTCATCGTGATGACCAACATCTCTCCTGACAGAGAAGAGGCCAAGGCGGTGGAAGTGGAATACACGCGCCGGAAGAACGAATTGTAAAGCCGACTTGTAGAACGTTCTGTAGAGCGAACTTTAGTCCGCTGGATGTTCGTAAAGGGCGAGCAGCGGCTGAAGCCCGCTCTACAGGGAGTCGAGTTCAGACGTCGCGTTCCACCCGCACCCTTAAAACCCCGTCCCGCAGTCGCGCATTCAATGTTTCGCCGGCCTGCGCATCGTCCACGCTGCGCACGATGCGACCGTCGTCGTGCTGCAGGATCGAATAGCCGCGGGCGACCGTCGCCAGCGGGCTCACCGCTTCGAGCGAGCGCGCCAGACTCTGCAACTGCAGCGCGCGTCGCTGCAATCCGCGCACTGTCGCCGCCTGCGGTCGCGGCGCCAGCGACTGCAGGCGATCGCGCAGCAGCGACAGCCGGCGCTGCGGGCGCGATGCGTGCAGCACCGCGGCCGCATGCCGCAGCTGCGCGCGACGGCGCTGATCCGCTTGCGCCCACGCCGCATGCAGCCGCCGCAACGCGTCCGCTTGGCGCCGACGCAGGGCATCGAGCCGCGCCTGCGGCTGCAGCGCCTGCAGCCGCAGCGCGGCGCGGTCGGTGCGCTGCGCGGCATGGCGCAGCAGGCGTTCGTGGATGGTATGCAGCCGCCGGACCTGCGCGCGCAGATGCGCGGCGAGATCGGCGCGATCCGGCACCAG
>JAYUUH010000086.1:0-2033 GCA_043754745.1 Lysobacter sp. | reverse complement strand
TTTCCGCGACCGCGCTTGTCGGCTGTGACAAGAATTCCGCGCCCGCACCGACCGCATCCGACAAGGCCGCCATGCCCGCAGACGCCGCACAGGACAATCCTCTCTTCGCCGAAAGCCCGCTGCAGCTGAAATTCCCGCAGTTCGACAAGATCAAGGACAGCCATTTCGGTCCCGCGTTCGACCGCGGCATGGCCGAGCAGGTCAAGGAAATGGAGGCGATCGCCAACAGCGCCGAACCGGCCACGTTCGAGAACACCATCCTCGCGATGGAACGCAGCGGCCAGTTGCTGTCGCGCACCATCGCCGTTTTCGGCAATCTCACCAGCGCCAACACCAACGATGCGCTGGACAAACTCGACGAGGAATACTCGCCGAAGTTCGCCGCGCATGGCGACAGCATCTACCTCAATCCCAAGCTGTTCGAGCGCATCGAATCGCTGTACGAGAAACGCGATACGCTCGGCCTCGATGCTGAGGGCTTGCGTCTGGTCGAACGCTATTACACCGATTTCGTCCGCGCCGGCTCCAATCTCACCGAAGAGCAGAAGACCCGGGTCAAGACCATCAACAGCGAGATGGCGACGCTCATGACCAAGTTCGGCCAGAACACGCTGGACGAAGTCAACGACTCGGCGGTGGTGGTCGATTCGCGCGATGAGCTCAAAGGCCTCGACGACGAACAGATCGCGGTGCTGGCGGAAGCCGCCAAGACGAACAAGCAGGACGGCAAGTTCCGCATCGCCCTGCTCAATACCACCGGCCACCCGATGGTGGCGCAGCTCGAAAACCGCGCGCTGCGCGAACGCATCTACAAAGCGTCGATGGCGCGAGGCAGCCGCGGCAACCCGTGGGACACCACCGACATCGTCTCCCGCGTGACCAAGCTTCGCGCCGAACGCGCCAAGATCATGGGTTATCCGAACTACGCGGCGTTCAGCCTGGCCGAAGAAACCGCGAAGTCGCCGGAAGCGGTGAACAAGCTGTTGACGCAGCTGGCGCCGCCCGCCGTCGCCAATGCCAAGCGCGAGGCGGCCGAGCTGCAGGCGATGATCGACCAAGAACAGAAGGCCAAGGGCGAACCCACTTTCGCGCTGGAAGCCTGGGATTGGTCGTACTACACCGAGAAAGTGCGCCAGGCGAAGTACGATTTCGACGAAGCCCAGCTCAAGCCTTATCTCGAAATGGACAACGTGCTCGAAAACGGCATGTTCTTCGCTGCGGAAAAGCTCTACGGCCTGAAATTCAAGCGCCGCACCGACCTGCCGACCTATCACGAGGACGTGCGCGTCTACGAGATCTCCAATGAAGACGGCTCGCTGCTGTCGCTGATCCTGGTCGATCCGTACGCGCGTCCGTCGAAGCGCGGCGGCGCGTGGATGAGTTCCTACGTCAACCAGTCCGAACTCATGGGCAACAAGCCGGTAGTCGCGCTGCACCTCAACGTCACCAAGCCGGCCGCGGGCAAGCCGGCACTGATGACCTGGGACGACGTGAACACCACGTTCCACGAATACGGCCATGTGCTGCACGGGATGTTCTCGAACGTGAAGTACCCGTACTTCAGCGGCACCAACGTGCCGCGCGACTTCGTTGAGTATCCGTCGCAGGTCAACGAAATGTGGTCGACCTGGCCGGAAGTGCTGGCGAACTACGCCAAGCATCACCAGACCGGCGAGCCGATGCCCAAAGCGCTGCTCGACAAGGTGATGGCTGCCGAAAAGTTCAACCAGGGCTTCGCCACCACCGAGTATCTCGGCTCGGCGATGCTTGACCAGCGCTGGCACCAGGTGGGCGCGGATCTGCTGCCGGACGCCAAGGGCGTGATGGCGTACGAAGCCAAGGCGCTGAAAGACATCGGCGTGGATTACGCCCCGGTGCCGCCGCGCTATCGCACGCCCTACTTCAGCCACATCATGGGCGGCTATGCGGCCGGCTATTACGCCTATATCTGGTCGGAAGTGCTGGATGCGGAAAGCGTGAAGTGGTTCGAGGAGAACGGCGGCCTCACCCGCAAGAACGGCGACTGGTTCCGC
>JAYUUH010000085.1:0-2034 GCA_043754745.1 Lysobacter sp. | reverse complement strand
GAGAGTGCCGTGGTATCGGCTGGAAAGTATGTAAACGCACGGCTCTTTCATGCGCGCATTTTGCCCGATAGGTCAAGGGCTGGATCCCGGCGTTCGCCGGGATGACGGGTCAGCTTTTGCGGTAGCGGAGTGTAGGATTTTGCCGGCTGCCCGACAAAATCCAGTAACCATTCGCGATGATGATGGATGCAAAGTTTCCACCCGCGCGATCGAACAATTTACCGCAACTCCCGCCGCTTCTTCTCATCCAGCCATTTATCCGCCTGCGCGGGGGTGTAGTCGCGCATCCAGGCGAACAGGGCGTCGATGTCCTCGCCGTGCCACAGGTCGTGGCGCTGTTCGGCGTGCAGGAAGCGTTCTTCGACCATGCGGTCGATCATGCCGATCAGCGGCGCGTAGAAGCCCGCGACATCGAGGAAAGCGCAGGGTTTCTTGCCGAGGCCGAGCTGGCGCCAGGTCAGCATCTCGAACATTTCGTCCAGTGTGCCGAAGCCGCCGGGCAGGGCGACGAAGGCGTCGGCGAGGTCGAACATCCGCGCCTTGCGCTCGTGCATGTTGGCGACGACTTCGAGTCGGGTCACGCCCTTGTGCGCGACTTCCCACTGCACAAGCTGTTCGGGGATCACGCCGATCACTTCGCCGCCATGGGCGAGTACCGAGTCGGCGACGATGCCCATCAGCCCGACGTTGCCGCCGCCGTAGACCAGTTGCAGGCCCTCGGCCGCGATGCGCGCGCCCAGCGCTTGCGCGCGTTCGGCGTAGATGGGTTTGTTGCCGGCGTTGGAGCCGCAATAGACGCAGATCGATTTCATGGAATAGTCCGGGGGAGATTGCAGAAAAGCAGAACGGCGCACCGAGGTGCGCCGTTCGTGTGTGCCGGCCGATCAGTTGGCCTTGTGGATCGCGCGTTTGTGGACCGCCATCGCCGCATCATGCACCGCTTCCGAGAGGCTCGGATGCGCGTGGCAGATCCGCGCGAGGTCGTCGGCGGAGCCGCTGAACTCCATCGTCAGCACGCCCTCGTGGACCAGTTCGGACACGTTCGCGCCGACCAGGTGCATGCCGAGCACGCGGTCGGTTTCGGCATGCGCCAGCACCTTCACGAAACCGGCCGGTTCGGCCATCGCGACCGCGCGGCCGACGGCGGCGAACGGGAAACTGCCGGCCTTGTAGGGAATGCCCTCGGCCTTGAGCTGTTCCTCGGTCTTGCCGACCCAGGCGATTTCCGGCTCGGTGTAGATGACCCACGGAATGGTGTCGAAATTGACGTGGCCGGGCAGGCCGGCGATGAGTTCGGCGACCGCGATGCCTTCCTCGAAACCCTTGTGCGCCAGCATGGGGCCGCGCACGCAGTCGCCGATCGCCCACACGCCATCGACGCCGGTGTGACAATGGTCGTCGACCACGATGCGGCCGCGCTCGTCGAGCTGCACGCCGGTGCCGTCGGCCAGCAGGCCCTTGCTCGCGGCCTTGCGGCCCACTGCGACCAGCAGCTTGTCGACGACGATGTTCTGTTCGCCCTTGGCGTCGGTGTAGGTCAGATGCACCTCATCGCTTTTGATCTCGGCCTTGCTGACCTTCGCGCCGAGCTGGATGTCGAGCCCTTGCTTCTTGAATTCGCGCGCGGAGACCTTCGCGGCTTCGCCGTCGGCAGCGGAGAGGAAGTCCGGCAGCGCTTCGAGGATGGTGACCTTGGCGCCGAGGCGGTTCCACACGCTACCCAGTTCCAGGCCGATCACGCCGGCGCCGATCACGCCGAGGCGCTTGGGCACGGCGTCAAAATCGAGCGCACCGACGTTATCGACGATCTGCTTGCCGTCGAACTTGGCGAACGGCAGCTCGATCGAGTCCGAACCGGCGGCGAGGATGACGTTGGTGCCCTTCAGCTCGACTTCGCTGCCGTCGTGTTGCTTCACCTTGACAACGTTACCTGCGTGCAGGGTGCCGAAACCGTAGAACGCGGTCACCTTGTTCGCCTTGAACAGCATCGCGATGCCGCCGGTGAACTGCTTCACGATCTTGTCCTTGCGGCCG
>JAYUUH010000084.1:0-5985 GCA_043754745.1 Lysobacter sp. | reverse complement strand
CCCGCTCTACGGGAATACACGATGCGGTTACCATGCTCATCCCTCCGATCCCTACGCCCGTCTCATGGACAAGGTCTTCATCGAAGCGCTCCAAATCGAGACGCTGATCGGCATCTACGACTGGGAGCGCCGCATCCATCAGTCGCTGCTGTTCGATATCGAAATGGCGTTCGATAACCGCCGGCCGGCGGCGAGCGACGATATCGCCGACACGCTGAATTACAAGGCGGTGAGCAAGCGTCTGATCGAATACGTCTCGGCATCGTCGTTCGGTCTGGTCGAAACCCTGGCCGAACGCTGCGCCGAGATCATCCTGGCCGAATTCGCGGTGTCGCACGTGCGCCTGAAGCTGAGCAAGCCCGGTGCGGTGCGCGGCGCGCGCGCGGTCGGCGTGATCATCGAACGCAGTCGGTCCCTAGCAGGCTGTTGAAAAACAGCCTGCTAGAGCAGCCATGGATGGCTGCAACGTCGAATCAATCATGCAAGTGATTGATTCGACGAGAGCGAGTCCGGGCATGCGCCGGACTCGCGACTTGAAAAACGCACACGATGTGCGTTTTTCAACAACCTGCTAAGCGGAGTACACCGATGGGCAAGGCGCTCCTGAGTCTCGGCAGCAACCAGCGGCCGGAAGCCAATCTGCTGTCTGCGTTCGCGGCATTGCGCAAACGTTTCGGCGATATCGCCGCGTCGACGGTCTACCGTTTCCCGGCGGTCGGTTTCAGCGGCCCCGATTTTCTCAACGCCGGTGCGGCGATCGACAGCGATCTCGATCCGGTCGCGCTCAACGCCTGGCTGCACGCGCTGGAAGACGCGCACGGCCGCGACCGTAGCGGGCCGCGTTTCGGCGACCGGACGTTGGATGTCGATATCGTGTTCTACGAAGATCTGGTGCTGGACGGCCCGGACCACCTGCAACTGCCGCGCGACGAGCTGAAGCACGCGTTCGTGCTGATGCCGCTGGCGGAGATCGCGCCGGCGTTCGTCGATCCGCGCAGTGGGCGAACGCTCGGCGATCTCTGGGTCGACTCTTCCGAACGCGACGTGCCGTTCGTGGCGGTGTTCGATCCGAACCTGCCCGATTCGAACCTGCCGAGCGGCAATATTTCCGGGTGACGGATCTCACCCGGAAGAGGTGACTTCCAGCGCTTGTGCGGCACCATCGCCCGCCAAACGATAACGCCTCACACACCGTGGCCGGGGAGGGCTCAGGCGATGTTCGAGGAATTTTCGCGCAGTTGCGGGCTGGTCAAGGCCAGTGCGTCGGTGCTGCGCGCCGACAAGGAACTGATGCTGTTTCCGATCCTGTCCTCGCTGGCGACGTTGCTGGTGCTGGCGACCTTCGCGCTGCCGGTCTTCGCGCTGAAACTGTTCGCCGACGGCTTCAACGCCTTCGGTGTGGTGATCGGATTCGTCTTCTATTTCTGCCAGTACAGCGTGATCGTCTTCTTCAACAGCGCGCTGGTCGCTGCGGCGACGATCCGGCTGGAAGGCGGCGATCCGACGTTCTCCGACGGCATTCGTGCCGCTAAAGCGCGGCTGCCGGCCATTCTCGGCTATGCCGCGATCGCCGCGACCGTCGGCGTGCTGCTGCAGTCGCTGAAGAACCGCGACAACAACATCATCGTGCGCCTGATCGGCAGCGGTCTGGGCATGGCCTGGACGCTGGCGACCTTCCTGGTGGTGCCGGTGCTGGTCAACCGCAACATCGGCCCGGTCAACGCGCTGAAGGAAAGCGTCGCGCTGCTGAAGAAGACATGGGGCGAGAACGCCATCGGCAACGTCGGCATCGGCGCGGCGTTCGGGCTGATCACCTCGCTGGTCGTGCTGGTCGGTATCGCCGCGACCTTCCTCGCGTGGCAGGCATCGGCAGGCCTGGCGATCGGCGTCGCCGTGCTGTTCGTGATCGGCGTGCTGGTGCTGGGCGTGACCCAGGCAGCGCTGAGCGGCATCTATTCCGCCGCGCTCTACCGCTTTGCGGTATCCCACGAAACCCCGGCCGAATTCCGCGGCCTGTCGTTGGACACCGCGTTCGCGCCGAAGCGCTGAGTCCTGAACCGTGGCCGCGTCGCGCAGGCTCAGCTGTGCAACAGCCGGCCGCCTTCCACCGGCAAAACGTGGCCGGTGGTGTAGCTGGCGCCCTGCAGCAGCCACAGCACCGCGCCGGCGATATCGTCCTCGCTGCCGGTGCGCCCCAGCGGCGTACGCGCCAGCAGCGCGGCCTTCGCCGCTTCGGGCTTGCCTTCTTCCGGCCACAGGATCGCTCCCGGTGCGATCGCGTTGACCCGCACCTCCGGCGCCAGCTCCAGCGCCAGCGCACGGGTCGCGGCCACCAGCGCGGCCTTGCTCATGCAGTACACGACGTGGTCGCGCAACGGGCGTTCGGCGTAGATATCGACGAGGTTGACGATGGCGCCGCGCGCGGCCTTCAGGTGCGGCGCGGCGGCTTGAGCGAGGATCAGCGGCGCGCGGGCATTGATCAGGAACTGCGCGTCCCAGTCGGCCGGGGTGATGGTGCCCAGCGGCGTCGGCGAGAACGCCGAGGCGTTGTTCACCAGCGCGTCCAACCGGCCGTAACGCCCGACGGTCTGCGCCACCAGTTCGGGCAGGCGGTCGTATTCGGCCAGGTCCGCCTGCAGCGGGAACGCACTCCCGGGGCGTTCGGCCTCCAGTTGCGCGACCAGCGCGGCCATGTCCGCGGCGGAGTGGCGGTAATGCAGGGCGAGATCGTAACCGGTCGCATGCAGGCGGCGTGCGATGGCGGCGCCGAGACGGCGCGCGCCGCCGGTGACGAGTGCGACGGGACGGGGATGGCTCATGAGCGGCTTCCGGCGATCGATTCGGCGACCATTTGATCACAGTCAAAAGTCCAGGCCGGCTCTGGCGCAAAGCGCATGGCCATCCAGGCTGGAGCACCGCCAGGCATCCTCTTCGAACTGTTCGCCAAGCCGGTCGGCTGGACACCCTCGGCGGTCTCGCTTTCATCATCGGTCTCGGCTTCTACCTGTGGTTCGCGCGCAGAGAGATCCGCAAGGAGACGCGATGATCGGATCCGGCTTTCGCCCTCCACCTCCTGATCCAGCGGCGAAAGCGCCGCGGGCATCGGGATTCGCTATCCTGTGCGCCCATCGCAACAGAGCGGTCGCATGCACTACGACGACGGTCTCGATCCCGACGCCAGGGCGCACAGCGAGCGTCTGGCGTCGCTGATCCGGAATCAGATCGCGGGCAACGGCGGGGCGCTTCCGTTCTGGCGGTTCATGGAGCTGGCGCTGTACGCGCCGGGCCTGGGCTACTACAGCGCCGGCGCCACCAAGCTGGGTCCCGGCGGCGATTTCGTCACCGCGCCCGAACTCGGCCCGCTGTTCGCCGAATGCGTGGCCGATGCGCTGGCCCCGGTGCTGCGTCCGCTCGGCGACGAGGCGGTGTTCATGGAAATCGGCGGCGGCACCGGCGCGTTCGCCGAAGCCGCGATCGGGCGCCTGCTCGCCACCGGCGCGATGCCGGCGCGCTACGCGATCCTTGAACCCAGCGCCGATCTGCGCGAACGCCAGCGCGAGCGGCTGCAGGCGCGGCTGGCGCCGGAAATCTTCGCGCGCGTGGGCTGGCTGCAGACGCCCATCGACGAACGCTGGAACGGCGTGGTGTTCGCAAACGAAGTGATCGATGCGCTGCCGACGCCGCGCTTCGCGGTGCTCGAAGGCGAAATCTACGAGGAACATGTGGCGCTTGATGCGCAGGGCGGTTTCATGCGCGTGGATCGGCCCGCGGACGCGCTGCTGGGCGCGGCGGTCCGCCACATCGAGCGCCAGTGCGAACATCCCTTCCGCGACGGTTATCGTTCGGAAGTGCTGCCGCAGTTGCCGTACTGGCTGCAGGCGGTGATCGGTGGCCTGGACGCCGGCGCGCTGCTGCTGGTCGATTACGGCTATCCGCGTCGCGAGTATTACGACCCGCGCCGCGAGGACGGCACCCTGCGCGCGTTCCATCGCCATCGTATGACCGACAACGTGTTCGCGCGCGTTGGCCTGCAGGACGTCACGGTGTCGGTCGATTTCACCGCGCTGGCGGAAGCCGGCACCCATGCGGGCCTGCAATTCTCGGGCTATTGCTCGCAGGCGAGTTTCCTGATCGGCAATGGTCTGGATCAGCGCCTGGGCGAATACGAAAGCCAGACCGCCGACGAAGTCGCGCGCTATGCGTTCCGCCAGCAGGCGAAGAAACTGACGCTGCCCGGCGAGATGGGCGAACGTTTCCAGGTCATCGGTTTCGCGCGCAAATCCAGCCTCGATCACGCCTTCCTGGTCGGCGACCTGAGCTTCCGTCTGTGAGCATCCGGAACAAGACGCGCGCGCCGCGCATCGGTCGATCCCTGAAACCGTTCCGCCGGCCGCTGCTGTGGTCGGCGCTGTGGTGCGTCGCGGTGTCGCTGGTGGTGGTAGCGTCGTTGATCCCGGTACCGGATCTCGGCCGACTGCCCTCGGGGACCGACAAGATCGAACATTTCGTCACCTACGCTGCACTTGCCGCCGGTGCGGTGCAGTTGTACCCGCGCTGGCGTTCGCTGCTCAGCGTGGGCGTGGCGCTGGTGCTGATGGGCATCGGCCTGGAGTACGCGCAGGGTGCGCTCACCGAGTACAGAATGATGGATCGCGCGGACGCATTGGCGAACACCCTGGGCGTGATCCTCGGCTTGGGGACGAAACTGACGCCGTGGCGGGATCTGTTGCTGAAGTTCGATAATCGCTGATCGCGGGATCCGATTTCTGTAGGAGCGCCGGAAGGCGCGACGCATAACGGAAAGTCTTGACCAGCCTTCGGCTGTTGAAAGCCCGCAGATGGTCGCGCCTTCCGGCGCTCCTACAGGACGGGTGCCGGTGTCCGCGCCCGCCGGATCGCATCGATCCGCGCTAGCCGCAGCGCTTCGCCCAGCGCCGGGCCTTCGAGGCCTGCCTTCATCACATCCGCGCCGCGCACCGACAGCGCCGCCACATGCAGTGCCAGCAGTTCGGTCGCCTGCGGATAATCGGATTCGCGCATGCCGCCGCGGCCGCGTTTGTCGGCTTCGCAGACCGTGGCGAGCAGTGCGATCCGCTGCGGCTGGCGAAAACCATCGTTGCGCGCGAGCAGATCGTGGATGCTGCCGCTGCGCAGTTCGAAAAGCCGATGCACAGTGAGGTGCTCGCGGCAGGCGGACAGCGCCAGATCGCGATGCGCGGTCGGCACTTTCAGTCGTGCGCACAATGCCTGCAGCGGATCGAGGCCGCGCTGTTCGTGCAGGATGTGTCTGGGCAGTTCATCGCTCGGCGTCAGCGCTTTGCCCAGATCGTGGGTGAGCGCGGCGAAGCCGATCAGGTCGTCGCCCGGCGCCAGCCGCGCGGCCATGTCGCAGACCATTTCGGTATGGATGCCGGTATCCACTTCCGGATGATATTCGGCGCGCTGCGGCACGCCATACAGCGCGTCCACTTCCGGCAGCACCACCGCCAGCGCGCCGCAGTCGCGCAGCGTGCGCAGGAACGCCGATGGTGTCGCGTAGGTCAGCGCGCGCGACAGTTCCTGCCAGACGCGTTCGGGCGTGAGGTCGGCAAGTTCGCCCGCGGCGGTCATCTCGCGCATCAGCGTCATGGTGTCCGGCGCCACCGTGAATCCGTGCGCGGCGAAGCGGGCCATGAAGCGCGCCGCGCGCAGCACCCGCAGCGGATCTTCGACGAAGGCCTCGCCGACATGACGCAGCACGCGGTGTTCGAGATCGCGCGCGCCGCCGTACGGATCGACCAGCGTGCCGTCCGCGGCCTGCGCGATCGCGTTGATGGTGAAGTCGCGGCGGATCAGGTCGTCTTCCAGCGTCACCGTCGGCTCCGCATGGACGACGAAACCGCGATAGCCGCGGCCGGATTTGCGTTCGGTGCGCGCCAGCGCGTATTCCTCGCCGGTCTGCGGATGCAGGAACACCGGGAAATCCTTGCCCACGGTCTTGAACCC
>JAYUUH010000083.1:0-2043 GCA_043754745.1 Lysobacter sp. | reverse complement strand
GACGACGATGCCGACCGTGGTCGCGACCCAGCCGACCGTGCCGCGCACCGTACCGACCACCGCCTTGTCGATGCCGAGGTCGGTGTAGAACGGATTCGCCATCGGGCCCATCACGAAATCCGGCAGCCGGTAGAGGCTGATCGCCAGCAGAATCAGCAGCGCGGCCTTGCCGTGATCGCGGAAGAACATGATCAGCGGACCGACCGCGCCGTCGAAGAAACGCAGCAGCGGTCGCACCAGCGGTCGCGACCACGTCGCCTCGCGCACGGGCGCCGCGTCCCTCGCGCGGCGGACCAGCAGCCAGATCGCGACCGGCACACCGACCGCGAACGCGACATCGTCCCAGCCCCAGGGTTTCTTCCAGAAATTGTGCGTCACGATCATGTAGGCGATCGCGGCGACGCCGATCGCCAACGCGCACAGCCAGCGCACCACCATCGCGTCGGAGACGCCGAGCTTGCCCGCGCGCGGGTCCGGCACATCGATCGCGCTTGCGTCGTTGCGGGTAGTCCGCGACTCCCGCGCAAATAACACCGCGACCATGCCCAGGCCCATCAGGCCGGCGATGAGTTCGTACGACGCGACCCAGCCGATCTTGGCCGCGATCACCAGAATCCAGGCGTCGGTCAGCAGCAGCGCGAAGCGATAGCCGAGCTGGTAGGCCGAACTGAGCAGCGACAATTCCTCGCCGTTGTCGGCGCTCTCGATCCGCCACGCGTCGATGACGATATCCTGGGTCGCCGACGCGAACGCGGCGACCAGCGCCAGCGCCGCGAACGCGATCAACCCGCCCTGCGGGGTGAGGATCGCCATGCCGAACAGGCCGATCGCGACCACCGCCTGCGCGAGGATCATCCAGCCACGCCGGTGGCCGAGCAGTTTCCCCAGCACCGGCACGTCGACCTTGTCGATGATCGGCGCCCACAGGAACTTCATCGAATACATGATGCCGACCCACGACAGGAAACCGATCGCGGTCAGTTCGGTGCCGCCCTCGCGCAGCCACAGGCCCATGGTGTTGCCGACCAGCATGAACGGCAGGCCGGCGGACAGGCCCAGCAACAGCATCACCGCGACCTTGCGCTGGCGCAGGCCGCGCAGCACGTCGCGCCAGCCGGGGCGCTTTTTCGGGGTTGGCACGTTTGCGGTCGGGGCGTTTGCAGTCATCGATTGCGTTTTCGCGTCGCTCATCCGGCGCGGCTCATGGCTTCGTGGCTCATACGGAATAATCCACGACGTACGGTGCGTGATCGGAGAAGCGCGGGTCTTTGTGGATCGCGCAGGCCTTCACCGCGTCGCGCAGCGACGGGGTGATGAACTGGTAATCGATGCGCCAGCCCACGTCGTTGGCGCGGGCGGCGCCGCGCTGCGACCACCATGTGTATGCGTCGGCGGCGTCCGGGCGCAGCACGCGGAAGCTGTCCAGCCAACCCTGCTCCGGCGCGGCAGTGCCGTCGCCGCAGGCATCGCCGATCTGGCCGTTGAGCCAGGCGCGTTCCGCGGGCAGACAGCCCGAGTTTTTCTGGTTCGAGGTCCAGTTCTTGATGTCGTTGCGGGCGCGGACGATGTTCCAGTCGCCGCACAGCACGTAATCGCGACCGCTGCGCAGCCATTCGTCGAGGATGGGCTTGAGCCATTCCATGACTTCGAACTTGAAGCCCTGGCGCACGTCGCCGGACGATCCGGACGGGATGTAGAACGACACCACGCTGAGGTTGCCGAAGCGCGCCTCGATGTAGCGGCCCTCGTCGTCGAACGGCGCCCAGCCCAGCGAGGTGCGGACTTCGTCCGGCGGTTTCCGGCTGTAGATGCCGACGCCGCTGTAGCCCTTCTTGGTGATGGCGTCCTTGAAGAATGCCTGGTAACCGTCCGGGAGCAGCTCCGGCACGTGGAGCTGGTGCTCCTGCGCCTTCGTCTCCTGCACGCAGAGCACGTCGACGTCCTGCGCGCGGAACCAGTCGAAGAATCCCTTGGTGGCCGCCGAACGCAGGCCGTTGGCGTTGAAACTGATGATGCGCATGAAAAACCGGAGTGACCGTGTCG
>JAYUUH010000082.1:0-2044 GCA_043754745.1 Lysobacter sp. | reverse complement strand
CTGATGTTGGCCGCGGCCGCCTGCTTCGACCCGCAGGCTTCGGTGCCGCTGTGGGAGCGCATGAGCCAGGCCAGCGGCGGCCAGGCGCCGCCGGAATTCTCCTCCACCCATCCGAACCCAGGCACCCGCATCCAGAACCTGCAGGCGCTGATGCCCAAGGCGATGGAATATCGGCGGAAGTTCTGCAAAGAAGCTGGCGGCTGACCTGTCTTGCAGGTTTTTTGTGGGGGCGGCGGGAGCCGCGAACCCGGACCGCTAAAATCTTTGCATCACTGTGGGAGCGACGCAAGTCGCGACGCCATTGATCTCACAGCAGCTTCGTCAATCGTCATCGCAACGTTGACCAAAGGCAGGCGAATGATTGCGTAGCTCGGATCGGCCGGTAGGGGTGCTGGCTTCGCGACTTGCGTCGCTCCCACAAAAGCTAACGGCTTCAGCCGCTGCTGCGAAGCGTGGCTTGGTGCGATCACAAACCCTTGAAGATCGTCGACAGCAGCAACAGCACGAATGCGGTCGCCAGCAGCCAGAACGCGTTCGGCGCGGCGACGCTGAGATAGCCGAGTTTCCCGGCGATGCCGGCGCCTCCGAGCAGAATGGAAACGAGCCATGCGGCGGTGCTGGGCGGGGTGAGATTGATCATGTCGGGGACCACGAATGCAGGAAAGAAGAAGGATGCGGAACGGCAGACCGGGCTGTAGAGCTGGTCGTAGAGCGGGCTTCAGCCCGCTGCTGTCGCTGCCGCAGTTCGATGAGACCGCATTATCTATGTTTGAGGCAGCGGGCTGAAGCCCGCTCTGCGGCCCGCTCCACAGCCCGTTCCACAGCCCTTTCTGCGGCCCTTTCTGCGGCCCGCGCGACAGACCGTTGTGCCGACGATGGCCGTCAGAAACTCATGAACATCCCGCCGTTGACGGGAATGTTCGCGCCGGTGATGAATCCGGCGTCGTCGGCGGTGAGGAATTCCACCGTGCGCGCGATTTCCGAGGGCTTGCCGAGGCGTCCGACCGGTATCTTCTCGACGATGCCGGCGCGGATGTCCTCGGGGATCGCCATCACCAGCGCGGTTTCGCAGTAGCCCGGCGACACCGAATTCACCGTCACGCCCTTGCGCGCGACCTCGCGGGCGAGCGCCATCGTGAAACCGTGCATGCCGGCTTTCGCGGCCGAATAATTGGTCTGTCCGAACTGGCCGGTCTGGCCGTTGACCGAACTGATGTTGACGATGCGGCCGAAGCCGCGGTCGACCATGCCGTCGATCGCATGCCGGCACATGTTGAACACGCTGTCGAGATTCACGTTCATCACCGCGTCCCACTGGATTTTGTCCATCTTGCGCAGCGTGCCGTCGCGGGTGATGCCGGCGGCGTTGACGAGGATGTCCAGCGAACCGCGTTCGGCCTCGATCCTGCGCACGGTCGCCGCGCAGGCGTCGAAATCGCCGGCGTCCAGCGCTTCGAAATGGATATCGAGCCCGGCGACGTCGCGTTCGAATGCCGCGATGCGTTCGGCGCGCGCGCCGAGGTCCGCGGCGACGACGGTCCGGCCCGCACGGGCCAGCGTTCTGCAGATCTCGGTGCCGAGCCCGCCGATGCCGCCGGTGACGACGGCTACGCGCTTATTCATGGGGTTCCCCTGGAGTGTCCCGAAGTCATCGGCCGCCGCGGGCAGCCGGAATCATCGCAGCCGGAGTCGTACGCGGCCATGCCGCGCCGGTGGCCCCGCGACAGGTTATTCGTCGTGCGACTTGCTGCCGGGCTTGTCGCCCGGCTTCGGCGAAGGGCTGCGGCCCATCGCGCCGATCAGGTTGTGCTGGAACTCGCGCCAAAGCTCGAGATTGCGCTCGGTCAGCTGGTTCATCATCGTCCATGGCGTCTGCCCGATCATTCCGCCCATCTGCTGCCGGAACTGTTGCTGCTGGTCGAGGAAAACCTGCATCGAGCGTTCGAGATAGTTGCCCATGAAGCCCTGCAGCGAATCGCCGTAGAAACGGATGATGTGGCTGAGCAGTTGGGTGGAGAGGATCGGCTCGCCGTCCTGCTCGTGC
>JAYUUH010000081.1:0-18185 GCA_043754745.1 Lysobacter sp. | reverse complement strand
GTTGGGGCGGCAACCCGAAGGGAATACCTCTGTTCGGGCGGCATGCGGCGTTGCACACCTTGCCAAGCCCATCAGGCTTGGCGGCGGCGCGCGCCTTGCCTGCCACCCGAACAGAGGCATTCGCACCCGCAAAAAGAGCATGAGCAGGCTCTAAAATGCCCTGAACCACCGTCCTGGAGTCCACATGAGCGCACCTTTGCACGTCGTCGTCCTCGCTGCAGGCGAAGGCAAGCGGATGAAATCCGGCTTGCCGAAAGTGCTGCAGAAGATCGCGGGGACGCCGATGCTGGGCCACGTCATCGCCACCGCGCGCACGCTGTCGCCGGCGGGCATCCACGTGGTCTACGGCCACGGCGGCGACCAGGTGCGCGCCGCGTTCGCGGATCAGTCCGATCTGCACTGGGCGGAACAGACCGAACGCAAGGGCACCGGACATGCGGTGCAGCAGGCGATGGGCGCCGGCTCGATCGACGCGGGTTCAATTGGCGCGGGCTTGATTGGCGCGATCCCCGACGACGCGCGCGTGCTCGTGCTGTATGGCGATGCGCCGCTCAACCGCGCGGAGACGCTGCAGCGCATGCTGGCGATTCCCGCCCCCCTGGTCGGACTGACCACCGAATTGGCCGAGCCCTTTGGCTATGGCCGCGTGCTGCGCGACGCGCAGGGGCGGGTGGCGGCCATCGTCGAGGAAAAGGACGCCACCGACGAACAGCGGCACATCCATCTGGTCTACACCGGCGTGATCGTGGCCGATGCGGCCGCGCTGCGACGCTGGCTGGACGGGTTGAAGAACGAGAACTCGCAGGGCGAGTACTACCTCACCGACGTGTTCGCCGCCGCCGCGCACGAATACACGCCCGCCGAGATCGTGATCGCCGAGGATCCCCAGGAAACCGAAGGCGCGAACGATTCATGGCAGCTCGCGCAGCTCGAACGCGCGTTCCAGCTGCGCGCGGTGCGCAGGCTCTGCATCGACGGCGCGCGCTTCGTCGATGTGAACCGCGTCGACGTGCGCGGCGAGGTGATCGTCGGACAGGATGTCGAGATCGACGCCAACGTGATTTTCGAAGGTCGCGTGGTGCTCGGCGATGGCGTGCGCATCGGTCCGTTCTGCCGGTTGAAGGATGTCGAACTCGCCGCTGGCACCGAAGTGCGCGCGCATTGCGATCTGGAAGGCGCCAGGACAGAAGGCGCGGCGCTGATCGGCCCGTTCGCGCGGCTGCGCCCCGGCACGGTGCTCGCCGATGGCGTGCATGTCGGCAATTTCGTCGAGACCAAGAACGCGCGCATCGGCGCCGGCAGCAAGGCCAATCACTTGAGTTATCTCGGCGACGCGGCAATCGGCGCGGGCGTGAACGTCGGCGCCGGCACCATCACCTGCAATTACGACGGCGTCAACAAATCCACCACCACCATCGAGGACGGCGCCTTCATCGGTTCGAACGCGGCACTGGTGGCGCCTGTGCGGATCGGAAAGGGCGCGACCATCGCCGCCGGCTCGGTCATTTCGAAGGAAGCGCCGGACGGCAAGCTCACCCTGGCGCGGGCGAAGCAGGTCACGGTCGACGGTTGGAAACGGCCGATAAAAAAAACCAGCGCCGATTCGTAGAGCGGCCTTCAGGCCGCCGGCTCCACTCGCGATGCGGGGAAGATTCGCAAGCGGCGCGAATGAGAGGGGGCGAAGCAGCGGCCTGAAGGCCGCTCTACGAAAAAGATCACCGCGCCGGCAGCGTCATGCTGACCCATAGCCCGCCGCCTTCGCGGTTCTGCAGCGCGACATGGCCGCCGTGCGCTTCGATGATGTCGCGGGTCAGCGCGAGGCCCAGGCCGGTGCCGTGGCGTTTGGTCGAATAGAACGGCAGCAGCGCCTGCGCCAGCACCGCTTCGCTCATGCCGGCGCCGCGATCGATGATATCGATGCGCCACTGCTCCGGCAGCTTGCGCAACTGCAGTTGCACGTCGCCCGGCGCCGAGCCGGATTCGTGCGCGTTCTTCACCAGGTTCAGCAGCGCCTGCTCCATCTGCGCCGCGTCGAGATACGCCACGCCATCGTCGTGGTGTCCGCTCCACGCGAATTCGACTTGGCTGCGCAACTGCGCGAAGAAACGGCCCCATTGCACCGGCTCCAGCCGCGGCGCCGGCAGTTTCGCGAAGTGCGTGTAATCGCGGATGAAGCCTTCGAGATGGCGCGCGCGCTCTTCGATCGTCGCCAGCGCGTTCGGCAGCCGCTCCAGCTGGCCGCGCCGGAGCAGCTCCGCGCTGGAATGCGCCAGCGGCGCCGGCTCGCGGCGAAATGCGAGCGGTTGAGCGAGAGGTCCTGGCCGGAGGTATCGCGGATGGTCATGGGTGGGCCGATGCGGGTGAATGCGCTATGTAGTACAAGCGGCGTGCCAACATCAAGCCATTGTTTTAAATCGGTTTTATTCTGGAATAACAGTGTTCGCCGGCTGTCCGGACGCGTCCGCGCGGACGCTCGCCGGGGCTTTCGCCGTTACACTACGCAGGCCAAATCAGAAGGTGACGAGTACATGTGTGGCATTGTCGGCGCGATCGCGAATCGCGATGTGGTACCGGTTCTGATCGAGGGTCTGAAGCGGCTCGAATATCGCGGTTACGACTCGGCGGGCATCGCCATCGTCGGCGACAATGACGTCCGCCGCGTGCGCCGCACCGGCCGCGTGGTGGAGATGGAAAGCGCGGCCGCCAGCGAAGCGTTCAGCGCCGAGCTCGGCATCGGCCATACCCGCTGGGCCACCCACGGCGGCGTCACCGAGCACAATGCGCATCCGCACATCAGCCACGGCGTGGCGCTGGTGCACAACGGCATCATCGAGAACCACGAGCAGCAGCGCGAACGTCTGCGCGCGCTCGGGTATGTATTCGAGTCGCAGACCGATACCGAAGTCATCGCGCATCTCATCCATCATTACCTGACCAAGGGCGACGATCTCCTTCATGCGCTGCAGCGCGTCGTGAAAGAGCTCGAAGGCGCCTATGCGCTGGCCGTGGTCAGCCACAAGGAGCCCGAGCGCATGGTCTGCGCGCGCATGGGCTGCCCGTTGCTGGTGGGGCTGGGCGAAGGCGAGAATTTCATCGCCTCCGACGTGTCCGCGATCATCCAGGCCACGCGCCGGGTGATCTTCCTCGAAGAAGGCGACACCGCCGAAGTGATGCGCACGGGCGTGCGCGTGTTCGACGCCACCGATACCGAAGTACAGCGCGACGTGCACGTCTCGGACGTGTCGCTGGCCTCGCTGGAACTCGGGCCGTACCGCCACTTCATGCAGAAGGAAATCCACGAGCAGCCGCGCGCGATCGCCGATACCATCGAGGCGATCATCGACCATGGCAGCTTCACGCCGGAACTGTTCGGCAAAGACGCCGGCGGCATCCTGCGCGACATCGAAGGTCTGCAGATCCTCGCCTGCGGCACCAGTTATTACGCCGGCCTGACCGCGCGCTACTGGTTCGAGGCCATCACCGGCCTGCCGTGCAACGTCGAGATCGCCAGCGAATACCGCTATCGCAAGGTCGTGGCCAATCCGCGCCAGCTGATCGTCACCATCTCGCAGTCGGGCGAAACCCTGGACACGATGGAGGCGCTGAAATACGCGAAATCGCTGGGCCACGACAAGACCCTGTCGATCTGCAATGTGCCCGAAAGCGCGATCCCGCGCGCCAGCCGGTTGGTGTTCTATACCCGCGCCGGCGCCGAGATCGGCGTGGCGTCGACCAAAGCCTTCACCACCCAGCTCGTCGCGCTGTTCGCGCTGACCGCCACGGTCGCGAAAGTGCAGGGCAAGCTGCCACCGGAACAGGAAGCCGAACTGCTGGACGCGCTGCGCCACCTGCCGGGCAGCGTGCAGCACGCGCTGAACCTCGAACCGCAGATCGCGGTGTGGTCCGACCGTTTCGCGCCCAAGCAGCACGCGCTGTTCCTCGGTCGCGGCATCCACTATCCCATCGCCCTCGAAGGGGCTTTGAAGCTGAAAGAGATTTCCTACATCCACGCCGAGGCTTACCCGGCCGGCGAACTGAAGCACGGCCCGCTGGCGCTGGTGGATGCGGACATGCCGGTGGTGGTGATCGCCCCGAACGACGCGCTGCTGGAAAAAGTGAAGTCGAACATCCAGGAAGTCCGCGCACGCGGCGGCGAGATGTATGTCTTTGCCGACGCCGACAGCCACTTCACCGAATCCGAAGCGGTCCACGTCATCCGCACCCCGCGCCACGTCGGCCTGCTGTCGCCGATCGTGCATGCGATCCCGGTGCAGTTGCTCGCGTACCACGCGGCACTGGCGCGCGGCACCGATGTGGACAAGCCGCGCAACCTGGCGAAGTCGGTGACGGTTGAATAGCGGAGGCGGCGGTTTCCGTTGCTGAACGCGAAGAATAAAGTCTGTCTGACTCCACTCTGTTCAGGACTACGTGACAATTAGCCGGAAGCTGGTGCGTGAGGCGGATGGTCTCAACTGCGATATCCGGGTATCGGACTATTTCGTAGGCAGCCTGCTCCACGAACAGGGCTACCTCTTATGAGGACCACGCATCTGGTGGGCGGCGCGGAACGCGTAGAACCTCAACCAGACACAGCAGGCTCGATTGATCCAAGGCCATCAAGCGGCCCTGTTTGCGGCAAAATGGTCTGCCTCGCCATTAATTTTCGGGAAGTGCATGCGCATCGGAATCGACTTCGGTACGAGCTATTCGGCCGCCGGTGCTGTGATCGATGGTGAGTTGCAGCTGATCCGGTTTGGCGACGACCTGCAGTTCCGTACCACTGTTTACTTCCCGCAACGGCTGCCGGACCTGTCCGACTTCGTACTCACCGACGACCTGCACGACGAGATCCGGAGACTCATAGGAGAGTTCCGCCGCGATCAGACCATGCTGCATGCGGACCTTCGTGCACGCCGCGAGCAGGCAATGCAGCGCTCCGAACCTCAGCGGTCGCGCGAGCTGGGCATGATTCCCTCGCCGCGCGTTCGAAGCGAGTCGGAGCTGGAACGAGACGCGCGCGCGCTCGTGCGTCGGCGCTGGGCGGCGCAGGAGATGCGCAATGCCATGATCGAGCGCGTGGACCTGCAGCACGCGATTTATGGCGAAGAGGCGGTCGATGCCTTCATCGAGGGGGGCGCGGGCCAGTTGGTGGTCTCTCCGAAGTCCATGCTGGGCTACCGGCTGGAGGCGCATGCGCGCGACACCCTGTTGGGTATCGCCACACAGTTGCTGCGGCACATCCGGCTCACGGCCAGCGCGCAACTCGGTCGCGACGTCAGGGCGGCGCTCTTGGGTCGCCCGGTGCAATTTCGAAGCTCGATGAAAGAGGCCGGCGGCGTACAGGCGCTCGAAATCCTGACCGACGCGGCGTATGCCGCGGGCTTCGACGAGGTGGAGTTCCTGGAAGAACCGGCAGCGGCTGCGTACGGCTATCACCAACGCAACGAACGCCCCCGCAGGACGCTGATCCTCGACATCGGCGGCGGAACGACGGACATCGCCCTTGCCGATGTCGGCGGTCCGGAAAACGCACCGGTCGTGCATGGTTCATGGGGCGAGCCGATGGGCGGAACCGACGTAGACATCGAGCTGAGCATGCGCTCGGTCATGCCGCTGTTCGGCAAAGGCGTCACCAACACGCCGGTGCACCGCTTCTACGAAGCGTCCGCCGTGCAGGACCTGCAGCGTCAAGCCCGGTTTCGCGAGGCCTCGTTCGCGCATGTCGAAGCGCCCTACGGCCAGCGCCTGGAAACGCTGAGGGCGCCTGGCCGCACCGTTCGCCTGAATCGTGCCGTTGAGCGCGCCAAAATCCAATTGAGCCAGGCCGAATGCGTAACGCTGGAGCTCGATTTCATCGAGGCAGGCTTGGTCGGGACCGTCGACTCCGCACGCCTCGGCGATGCCGCGTCACCGTTCCTCCGCCATGTGCGCACGCTCATGGAGAGCGCCAGGGCTGAACTGACGCAGCCGCCAGAGACGGTCTATCTCACCGGCGGCATGTCGCGCTCGCCCTATGTGCCGCAGCTCGTCAGGGAGATGTTCCCGGATGCGGAGCTGGTCATGGGCAACGCGTCGCTGGGCGTGGTGACGGGATTGGCGCACGCGGCAGCGCTATAAAGACTCGTACTGCGCACTGTCTTGATCTGGCCGGAGGCTACGGAACTTGGTTGCGGCTGACAAGGCTTATGACGGTCGAGTGTCCGCTTTGGGTCGCGGATTCACATCAACTGTGCGACGCACTAGATCTGCGTAGGCAGCAGGAGAGTTGCAGATGAAGCGCAGGAAGAGGAGAAGGCCTTGATGTGAGACCGCTGTCGGCAGGTCGCGCCGCTGCTTTAGATCGTGGGCGTATTTGACAGGGCGCCACAGCTCCGTGCGAAGTATTCTGGGTGAGCATGGTGGCATTGGGCCTCTGTTGGCACGAAGGTCACCACGCGCATTGACATTTGCCGAGCGCGAGGAGGCCTCTCGCGAATTGGCAGCGGGATGGTCGATCAGCGCAATCGCCGTTTTGCTGGGGCGGGCGTGATCAATCGACCACGGCGAATCCAACCATCATGCCCTGGTCTTCGTGCTCCAGATTGCCCAGTATTCGACGGTGGCGCCGACGCTGTTCTTCTTCGTGGGTTCGACCGCGGCCGATATCGATCCAGCGAGCGCGCCGATCAACCATTCGCCGCAGTTCGTGCTGGACGAGAAATCGCTGCAGGTCGGCAGCCGCGCGATGCTGCAGGTGGCGCTGGATTATCTCGGGCAGGACGAGCCGTGAGCGGACATCTGATGTGAGCCGACGACGACAATCGCTCATTGGATCCCGCTATTCGACGGACTTGCGAACCTGCGCCATGAATTCCGGGTCGACCTTGGCGCCTATCTGTTCGGTGCGGGCGAGGATACGGCCCTCGCTGTCGAGCAGCACCAGTGCGCTGGTGTGATTGAACTCGCCGTCGGCCAAGGCACGATAGCGGATGCCGAGGACGCCTGCGATTTTGCGTACGTCCGCCTGCCCGGGGCTCGCCAGCGTCCAGTGCAAGGGATCGAGTTTGCGTTTGTCGGCGACCGACATCAACACTGCGGGCGTGTCGCGTCCGGGATCCATGCTGATCAGCAGGATGCCCAGGCGTTCGCGTCCCGATGGCTTCAACTGTTTTTCCACTGCCTTGCCGCTGTCCACGATGAGCGGGCAGATGTACCGGCACGAGGTATAGAACATCGAGACCAGCTGCGCCTTGCCGCGACGTTGGCTCCAATCGAAACGCTTGCCGTGCTGATCGGTCAGCGTCACGGGCAGTCGATACACGGATTCGCCGGGTACTGGCGTTGTCGGCGGCTTGGGCGCTGCGAGCACTGCCACCGACATCGCGAGCGCCGCGAGCACGCACAGCGCTCGTTTCATCGCGTGCTCCTGGCGCAGCGGAAGCCGAGATTCAACGTGGTGTCCTCGGCATCGAGGGAAGACAGCATGGCCACGCGCATCAGCACAGCGTAGTTGTCGCGATCGTCCATCGACAGCGCGCCGGCGCCGCAGAATTTCGCATTGTCCGCATCGCCCTGGTTGCGGTTGTCGGCGGCGACCAGCAGCGCGGAAAAATCATCGGTCCATTCCCACACCAGTCCATGCAGATCCTGGATTCCGTACGTATTGGGGCCCTGCAATCCTGCGCGCGGCAACGCCTGCGTGGACGGGCGCGAGTACCAGCGCAGGATGCGTTCGCGCCAGGCCGGATCGCGACGGGCATCGCGACGGGTTTCGTCGGCGGCCGCGGCGTATTCCCACTCGTCCCAGGTAGGCAGCCGGGCGCCTTGTGTTTCGCAATACGCCTGTGCGGCGAACCAGCTGACCTGCACCACCGGCTGCTGCGGCAACGCGCCGGCGCCGAGTGTGCCGGGAGCGGCCCAGTGCGAGAGATAACGCGGCTCGGCGAACACTTTCGCGACGCGATCGCGACGCCATTGTGGATGGCGCTGCACGAATGCCATGAACTCCGCGTTGGTCACCGGCTTGCGCATCAGCGCGAACGGAGCAATGCGGGTGTCGCCTTTGCGGTCCTCGTACTTCAAGGCGGAGCGGAAACTGCCGCCGGGCAGGTTCACGTAGTCCCGATTGACGGCGGGCAGGCCGGCGATGGGGAACAACAGCAGCGCGAGGGCGGCGATGCGACGCATGACTCAATGGCCTTCCGATGCATTGGCCGGCTTGGCGCGACGGATCTGCGCTGCTTCTGCCTTGGTGACCCGTCCACCCGGATTGCCCCAGCTGTTGAGAACATAGGTGGAGATGTTGGCGACTTCGTCGTCGGTGAGCTGGCTCATCGGCGGCATGTTGGAGTCGTAGTCCTTTCCGTTGACCTTCACGGGGCCGACCAGGCCATGCAGGATGACGCCAGGAAGCCGTTTTGCATCGGCGGCGATGTAGTCCGACTTGGCTAGCGGCGGGAACACGCCTGCCATGCCTTCGCCTTGCGGCTGATGGCAAGTCGAACAGGTGCCAGCGAAAAGCGCCTTGCCTGCGGCGATCTGTTCGGCGACGGACAGCTCGCCTTTTTTCGCGGCTGCCGCCGCAGTGGTCACGGCATTCATGTTGTTCTGCGCACGGTCGCCGAGGTAAACGTAATCGACTTCCTTGCCCGAATAGATGTCCTTGTTTTCTGGTCCGTCGGCCTTGAGGATCGCCAGCGCGCCCTTGTTGAAAGCGCGGAAGATCGAATGGTCGACCAGGACGTAACTGCCGGGCACTTCGAGATGGAAGTCCATGATCGCCGCGCCGCCCGAAGGAATCAGCGTGGTCTGCACGTTTTCCTGGAAACGGGTGCCGCCTTCGAACCAGACCTTGTCGAAGATTTCGCCGATGACGTGGAAGCTCGACACCAGGTTGGGGCCGCCGTTGCCGACATACAACCGCACGGTCTCGCCGACGCGGGCGGTCAGCGCCTTGTCGCCGGTGAGCGAACCCTCGCTGCCGTTGAACAGCACGTAGGTCGGATGCTCGTCGATGGCTTTCTCCATGTCGAACGGCTGGTGGCCTTTCTCGCGATATTTGCCGGTCGTGTAGAAATCGCCCTGCATCACGTAGTACTCCTTGTCGACCGGCGGCATGCCTTCGGGCGGTTCGACCAGGATCAGTCCGTACATCCCGTTGGCCACGTGCATGCCGACCGGTGCGGTCGCGCAGTGATAGACGAAAAGACCGGCGTTCAGCGCCTTGAACGTGAAGCGCGACGAATGGCCGGGCGCGGTGAAGCTCGATGCCGCGCCGCCGCCGGGGCCGGTGACGCCGTGCAGATCGATGTTATGCGGCATCTTGGATTCGGGCATGTTGCGCAAGTGGAATTCCACCGTGTCGCCCTGCCGCACGCGGATGAAATTCCCAGGCACCGTGCCGCCGAAGGTCCAGAAGGTGTACGTGACGCCCTCGGAGATCGCCATCTCCTTTTCGATCACGTCCAGTTCGACGATGACCTTCGCAGGCACTTTGCGGCCGGTGGCGGGAGGCACCTGGGGCGGCAGGGTCAGGATGGCATCGATGGGCTGGCCCTGCGGCGGGCCGAAGTCGCCGTTGAGCGATCCTCCCGTGTCCGTTGATTCGACCTTTGCGGGTGTCTCCACGTTGCGGTCGCAGGCCGACAGGCTCAGCGCCAGCAGCAGTGCGGCCCCGATCGAGCGCCGGGCGATCCCTTCCATGAGCTTGCGCTTCATGAGGATGCGTTCCGTGAGAATACTTTTCATGCGAGTGCCTTCTGTTGTGCCGTGATCGATCGCCACGGAGGTCTCAAGCGATATCCTGCTGCGCGGGCAGCGAAGCCGCGGGCCCCAGGGTGTCCGCGAAGGCGTGGTTCACATCGCGATGTCCGGCCTCGTCGTCGCGCACGGCGATCACCACTTCGCGCAGGCGTGCGCCGGTCGGAAGCCGCCAATACTCGATCGCGATGGCCGGCGCCGGTACGTTCTCGACCCGGCCTTCATCGATCTCCCGCAGGTATTGTGTGTAGCTGATCACGGCCTGTTCCTCGAAGTAGCCCACCAGGCGGTGCGCGGTGCGCGACGAAATGACGTACAGGCCGAGAAAAAAACCGAAGAACAGCGCCTGCGCGACCAGCACCAGCATGCGTTCGAGCCAGCTCGGTTTCGCAATCTCGACGAACGTCATCAGGTGCATGCGCTCGTTCTCGGCCTCATCCATCAGGGTGCGGATCCAGCCTTCGTCGTCGCGCATCCAGCGCAGGCAACGCAGGTGGATGAGCGCAGCGCCGACCATGCCCGGTACCGCGGCCACGGTCTCCAGGACGATGGCGCGGTTGCCGTAGCGTTTGGCGAAGAAGGTGTCGGCTAGGAAGCGCAGGCCGCGGGTGATGCCGAACGCCACCCGATCGGACCAGCCGCGGATCTCGTGATGGCTGTCCAGGGCGAGCGGGGCGGTCGTTGCGGCGGGGTGGTTCATGGCATGTCTCCGGTATTCGTGGATACGCATCGGGGTGGTCTCATCCATGCGCATACGCTAGTCCTCGGGCGTCCGGGTTCGCATGACCCAGGTCAAGCGCATGACGGGAAGGAATAGAGAGGTTGGCGTGGACATGCGCGGTCGCTGTCGTGGTTGCGGCGATCAGCCCAGCCAGTAGCGCAAACCGCCCATCGGATCGTGGGTCCGGGCGATGGCGATGATGCCGAGATAGACCGCCAGCGCGGCGACGAAAGCGACGGTTCGTGCACGCGCGGTCCGGCCAAGCTTCAACGCTAAGCTGCCGAGCGCGATGTAAACGATCACCAGCACGAGTTTCACGCTCAACCAGCCGTTCGCGAACATCGCGTGCGGCAGGATCGTCAGCAGCATCAGCGCCGCGCTCAGCAGGACGGTGTCGATGCCGTAGCTGAGGAAGCGCAGCGGAGCCAGCATCGCGACCCGCTCTTTTCCGGCCACCATCAGCGATCCCCGCAGCAGGAACAGCATCCCGCTGGCGATGATGGATGCGATGTGCACCCATTTGATCTGCGCGTAGAACTCGATCATCGGCGGCCTGCCTTCATCCGGGCTTCCCGTCGGCGCGCGGTGTGAGATAGATGCGCCCGATGTGCGCGACCCACGGCGTGAATGCGATCAGCCAGCCGATGGCGGAAGCCGCTTGCCATGCGGCGCTGTCGGGCGCCACTTCGGCGACCACGCGCATCGCCGCGACGATCTGGATCGCGACGAACGCGAACCACGCCGCGGCCGGCAGCATCAGCGGGCGACCGGAATGGCCCTGGGTCACGCGCGTGACCATCGCCACCAGCACGCTGCCGAAGAATCCGATGAACAGCGCATGCGCGGGCGCGCGTCCCAACCACAACACGCCTGTCGCCAGATACACCAGGCTTTGCGCGAGGTACAGCGCGAAAGCGACCGGCAGCCAGGCCAGGCCCACGAACAGCGCACCCAGGATCGCCGGATGACGGCCGCGCGGCCACCAGCGCCAGCACAGGGTCGCGGTCAACGCCAGCAACGGCAGATCCGCAAGCCAGAGCCAGCGATATGCGTGAACAAGCTCCAGCGCCAGATGCAGCAGCGTGAGCGACCAGAACGCGGCCAGCAGCCACAGCGGGCGCCACGGCTGATAGCCAGCGACGACATTGCCGGCGAAGAACGGAAACATGCGGTGCGCGACGGTCGCATACACCGGCAGCAGCAGACCGAAGCTGCCGATCTTGATACTGGCGAACATCCACAGCGGCGAGGCGCCGGATACGAAGGCGATGCACGCCAACAGCCCGGCGAAGCCCAGAAGCAACGCTGCGAAACATGAGCGCGCGTGCCACGTGATGCCTGTTTCCCGCCACAGCACCGGCGCCAGCGCGGAGAGTCCGGCGAGCCAACCGATCAGGGTCAGCAGCAGGCCGATGCCTATCCCGTACGACCAGCCCAGCGCACCCAGCAGCGTTGCGATCTGTCCGCCGAACAGACCGATGCCCACCGGCAGATAACGCCAGCGAGCGATGTCCGGTTGCCCCGTCCATTTCGGAAACACCGTCAGCAGGAATCCGAAGAAAAAGCTCGGCAACATCTGGTACTGCATCACCAACGCATGCAGCCATCCCGCGTGAGGCATGGGCTGCGGCATCGACAACAACGCGGGCCAGCGCGCGGCGATCAGCCATGCCGCCCACCACGCCATCGCCAGCAACAGATTGCTGGCGCCGATGAAGAACATCAGGCGATGGGGCGCCACCGCCAGCAGCCGGACCGATGGCGAGGACGTCGATGTCGTTTCAATATTCATGCGGATCGCTCTGACGGCATGGAAGGCTGGAGGATCCGCCGCCGTTGCGGCGACGGACCCTATGCTTCATGCATCGCTCGGGCCGGTCTCCGCGGCGATCAACGGATCCCGCTTGGGCGCGATCCAGAGCCGCAACACGAACCACGCAAGCGCGATTGCGCCCACGCTGAAGAGGATGTCGCCGGGCATGCGCATCCAGATCAGCAGCTCGACGATGGACTTCTGCATGAATTCGGCCGAACGCGAATACCAGTAGCCGTGTTCGATCGCGGCCAGCAGCTGCATCGTGCCCAGCGGCAGCAGCGTCAGCACGCCCATCAGCGCCAGACCGATGTTAAGCGTCCAGAACGAAAGCTTCAGCACCTTGCTGTCCCACACCATCTGTCCGCGCAATCCGCGCAGGCAGAACAGCACCAGCGCGACGCCCAGCATGCCGTACACGCCGAACAGCGCGGTATGCGCATGGAGCGCGGTCAGGTTCAGGCCCTGCATGTAGTAGAGCGAGAGCGGCGGATTGATCAGGAAGCCGAACAGGCCCGCGCCGACCAGGTTCCAGAACGAGACCGCGATGAAGAACATCACCGGCCAGCGGTAGCGCGCCATCCACGGCGTGGCCTTGCCCAGTTTCCAGGTGTGGTACGCCTCGAAGCCGAGATAGGCCAGCGGCACCACTTCCAGCGCGCTGAAGCTCGCGCCCAGCGCCACTACCGAAATGGGCGTGCCGACGAAGTACAGATGGTGCAGCGTGCCGAGCACGCCGCCGGCCATGAAGATGATGGTGGCGAACAGCACTGCGACGTTGGCGGTAGCTGTCTTGACCAGGCCCAGGCGCGTGAAGATGAGCGCCATGACTGCGGTGGCGAACACTTCGAAGAAGCCCTCCACCCACAGGTGGACCAGCCACCAGCGCCAGTATTCGACTTCCGAAATATGCGTGTGTTCGCCCCACATCAACGCCGCGGCGTAGAACAGTCCGATGGCCACGGTGGACAGGAACAGCAACGCGACGATCGACTTCGAGTCGGAAGCGGGGCCCTTGAAGATCGGCCACAGCGAACGGCCGACCAGCGTCACCCACAGCAGCAGGCCGATGAACAGATACCACTGCCAGAAGCGGCCCATGTCCGCATATTCCCAGCCCTGGTGGCCGAACCAGAAGTTGTGTTCCAGCGGCATGATCTGCATGACGGCGAACCACTGGCCGGCGAAGCCGCCCACCACGATCAACAGCAGCGACACGAACAGGAAGTTCACGCCGAAACGCTGGTATTTGGGTTCATGGCCCGACAGCGCGGGGCCGATGTACAGGCCCGTCGCCAGCCATGCGGTGGCGATCCACAGCACCGCCAGCTGCGTATGCCAGGTGCGCGCCAGCGAGTAGGGCAGGTAGTCGGACAACCTGAAACCGTAGGCGTCCTGGCCTTCGACCTGGTAATGCGCGGTGATCGCGCCCAGCAGGATCTGCACCAGGAACAGCGCAAGCACCACCCAGAAATATTTGGCCGTGGCGCGCATCGAGGGCGTGATGCGCAGCAGCGCGAACGGATCGGTGGCCGGAACGGTATGCCCTTCCTCGCCGCGTCCGTGGGTGACCGCGTAGTGCCAGCCCAATATCGCGATGCCCAGGATCAGGAACAGCACGCTGAAGGCCGACCAGACCCACAGCGCCGGCGGCGGCGTGTTGCCCACCAGCGGTTCGCTGGGCCAGTTGTTGGTGTAGGTCACTTTCTTACTGACCACGCCGGACTGATCCGGTACGAGCGTTCCCGCGCCGATGTCGGCGCGTTCGGTGGTGGCGGCCCACGCGGTCCACCAGAAGAACGCGGTCAGGGAGCGGCGATGCGCCAGCGTCCCCACCGTGTTTTCCTTCATCGCATACGCTTCGCGAAGTTCTGCGGTCGCGGGATCGTTGCCGAACAGGCTGATGTAATGCGCGGCGACATTCGAGATCGCTGCTGCGCGATCCCCGGTGAGGGTGATGGTCCCGGTCGCGGCGTCGTAGGTGTTGGCACGCATCATTCCCTGCAGCCGGCCGCGAAGGGCGGCCTGCTGTTCCGCGGGTAATTGCGCATAGTCGGCGCTGCCATCGTCGCGGCGCGCCCAGATATCCAGCACTTCGATGGCTTCGCGATGCAGCCAGTCGGCGCTCCAGTCGGGTGCGACGTAGGCGCCATGGCCCCAGATCGATCCCAACTGCATGCCGCCCATCGACTGCCAGACCTGCCGGCCTTGCTCGATGTCGGCGCGGGTATAGATGACCGCCCCATCCTGGGTCGTCACTTTTTCGGGCATGGGCGGCGCGGCGCGGAAGATCTCGCTGCCGGCCCACAGCAATACCGAAAAGGAACAGACCAGCAGGACGGCCAGGGCCGTCCACAGCTTGCGGGTATTGCTCATGGCGATCTCCATTGCGAATGCTCGCATGGTGGTCCGTGAGGTCCGGACGTCGCCATGACCTGGGTCAAGCGTGATGCTGCCTGACGTACAACCTGGCCCCATCCCCGTGAACGTCATGTGATGCCATGGCCATCGTGCATATCGCGTAGATCGTGCATATCGCGCTGTCGCGGATAGGTCGAGCATGCTCGTCGGGAATGGGATGCCCCTTGACCCAGGTCATTGCCGATGCCGCATGCATCGCGGAGTATCGCCATGGGGATGACGTGTCTTCCCCTGCGCCACGCAGGTTCCATTGCCGCAATCCGCTTTGGATGTGCGTTACCCATCGCCAGACAACCCGACAGGAATTCCCGAATGCAATCCACGATCAGGATTACCGGCTTGCCGCCCGATGTCGGCGCTATAGAAAAAGCGCTCAGAGCGGTCGATCCCTCGGCGCTGGTCGACATCGACTCCACGGGCCGAACGTTGCGGATCGCCGCTTCGATCGACGCAGTGCAACTGCTTGGCGTGATGAAGGAGGCTGGCTATCCCGTGAAGGAAGACCAGCTGGAGCGCGTGCCGTCGGAATGCTGCGGTGGCTGCGGCGGATGATCCGCGCGCAATGCGGAAGAAAAACAGGCGGCGGCCCGATCGCGCCTACTGCCGCAGCATGGAAGCGGCCAAGTCTTCGAGTCGCTTCCGGCCGAGCAGTTCCAGTTCACGTCGGTCCACGTGGATCAGGCCATCGTGCTGGAAGCGCTTCAGCACGCGGCTGACGGTCTCGGGCGCGAGCCGCAGATAGTTCGCGATATCGGTGCGCGCCATCGTCAGCTGGAATCGATCGGGCGAAAAGCCGCGCGCCGCGAGCCGTCGCGAGAGCCCGACCAGGAACGCTGCCATGCGCTGGTCGGCGGAATAATCGCCCGCGAGCAGCGAAGCGCGACCGATGTCGCGGCTCATCAGCCGGAACAGATGCTGCTGCAGCCCGGGCAGGCGAGCGGCCAGCACCGAGATCCGGGGGAACGAGAACCGGCACAGCATCACCGTATCCAGCGCCACCGCATTGCAAGGGTAGCGATCGCCATCGATCGCATCGAGCCCGATCACCTCGCCGGGCAGATGGAAGCCCAGGACCTGCTCATGGCCGTCGCGATCGATGACGTAGGTCTTGACCGTGCCGGCGCGAACCGCGGCGATCGCCTCGAAAACGTCTCCTTCACGGAAAACGTGTTCGCCCGCATGCAAGGGCCCCACATGCTCGACCAGGACGTGCAGATCCATCAGCGCGCTCTTGTCCATGCCCTCGGACAGACAGGCTTGCGAGAACGCGCAGGTGCTGCAGAAATGCAGCGCATCGCCGTCGTCGGCGAGTATTTTGCTGTCCAGCTTCGGAAAGGCGGTGCCGCTCACCCGACAGGATCCTGTGCCGCTGGATCGCGCGGGAAAAACCCACGCCCGGCATCGGGGCAGCAGGCATCGAATTTTGCAGGTAATGGTCGAAGCACATGGCGATATTACGCAACATCAACCCGCCTTGCCTGATCGCCACGATGCGCCCGGGTTCCGTGCGCACCAGGCCGTCTTCCTCCAAGGGGGTGAACGCTCGATGTCATCGGCGAAATAAGCACTGAACTCGATGGCGTGGCGACGCTACAGGCTGCCGATCGATATCTCGCCCTGGCACATCAGCTGCTGGATCGGATCGGCGCGCAGGATGTCGTCGGCGGACAGACGCATGCCGCGGAATACCGGCAGCCGGCCTTCGTCGAACGCGATCTGCCAGCTGGGAAGAGCGCGTGGATGCTGGCTGAAACTGTGGCCGATATGGCTGATCGCGCTGACGCCCATGCCGACCAGATCGGTATCGGTGGTATAGCCCATGGAATTCCGATGCAGACTGCGGTGCCGTCGGGCCATCGCCAGTGCGTCGTCGGGCAGGGCATGGCACGCGTCGGCAGGCCGTGCGGCCGCTGTCTATACTCGTTCCCGCACACCGGAACGGTCCGGACGCGCGAGGCAATTCCGCGATCGATGCGCAAGATCATCCACATCGACATGGACGCGTTCTACGCATCGGTGGAACAGCGCGACGATCCGTCGCTGCGCGGCAAGCCGGTGGTCGTGGCATGGCGCGGCGCGCGCTCGGTGGTGTGCGCGGCATCGTACGAGGCGCGCACGTTCGGCGTGCGATCGGCGATGCCGGCGGTACGCGCCGAACGGCTGTGCCCGCAGGCGGTCTTCGTGCCGCCGGATTTCCAGCGCTACAAAGCGGTATCGCGGCAGGTGCGCGGGATCTTCGCGCGGCAGACCGACATGATCGAACCGCTGTCGCTCGACGAGGCCTACCTCGATGTCACCGCGCCCAAAGTGCTGCTCGACAATGGCGACACGCCGAGCGCGACCGCCATCGCCGAAACCATCCGTGCGCAGATCCGCGAGGAGACGCAGCTCACCGCATCGGCGGGGATCGCGCCGAACAAGTTCCTGGCCAAGATCGCCTCCGACTGGCGCAAGCCGGACGGGCAGTTCGTGATCCGTCCGCATCAGGTCCACGATTTCCTCACCCCGCTGCCGGTGGGCCGTATTCCCGGCGTGGGCAAAGTGGCGCAGCAGAAACTCGAAGCGTTGGGGGTTGCCACCGTCGGCGACCTGCGCGCGATCGACATTGGCCGCCTGCAGCACGCGTTCGGCAGTTTCGGCGTGCGCCTGCACGAACGCGCGCAGGGCATCGACGAACGCCCGGTCGAATCCGATCAGCCGGTGCAGTCCATTTCGTCCGAAGATACGTTCGAACGCGATGTGTTGATCGACGAACTCGAGCCGGCGATCCGTCGGCTCGCGGAAAAGACCTGGGAAGCTTCGCGCAAGGTCGAGCGCGTGGGCCGCACGGTGGTGCTGAAGCTGAAGACCGCGCAGTTCCGCATCCTCACCCGCAGCCATACGCCCGACGCGCCGCCGGCATCGTTTGAACAGTTCGTGGAAATCGCGCTAATGCTGCGTGAGCGCGTCGAACTGCCGGCGCACACCCGTTATCGATTGGTCGGCGTGGGCCTCGGCGGCTTCCGCGATCGCGAGGCACTTCCGCCGCAGCCGGAGTTGTTTGCGCAATGACAACCATCAAGCGTTGTCATCACGGGTGTCAGTGAGAGAATTGCTTTTAGTGAACAACTCTTCGCTTCGCAGTTTGTCGATATGACCGACAAGCTCAGGAATTTTCTTCAGATTTGCTGTAAAGCCGGAAATCCAGCACAGGTTTCTCGATCGCCAAATTGTATCGATCTAATTCGAGTTTCAGATCTTCCAACGACAGGCAAAAAACAGAAAGCGCATTTTCAGTCCATCCATTTACCTGGCCGTTGTCGTCATAAAAGACTTCATGTATTGCAAATTCATCGCCATTTGGCCTCGTGTGGCGCATTACTCGGTAGTTAAAGCTTGCCATTTCTGCGTAATTTCCTGACGTCTGCTATTTGTTCGGCGCGGACTTCTTCGCTTTCGCCTTCGACGCCTTCACCTGCGCCACGGCCTTCGCGGCATCGATCCGCCCGTAGC
>JAYUUH010000080.1:0-6029 GCA_043754745.1 Lysobacter sp. | reverse complement strand
ATACGCATGACGCGTCGCGATCAGCCGAGCACGAGACTCAGGCCATAGGCGCTGAGAATCGGATTGATGCGCTGGTAGAAGCTGACTGGATTGGCGAACTGGCAGTTGGACAGCGGCGGCGTACCTGCGCCGAGCTGGCCGCCGGAGCTCACGCCCTGGGCCTGATTGCCGACGATCCAGGAGCCGCCCGAGTCGCCCTGCGTGAGGCAGGCGTTCGACTGGCGCAGCCCGTACACCGGACCCGACGAGTAGTTCACGGTCACGTTGGTGGCAGTGATCGTGCCGCAGCGCCAGCCCGAGGCGTAGCCCGAGCGGCAGATCCCGGTACCGACGCCGTATTCGATGCTGCCGCGTACAACGCTGGCGTAGCCGTTGTATTGGTCCACCAGGCCGTACAGCGTATCGATGCTGCGCACGTTGGCCCATGCCATATCGTTGCCGGGAAAGCTGCTGGCCTGCACCGAGCCGACACCCACGCCGCCCAGACTCACGCCGGTCCCGGCCGAACCGCAATGGCCTGCGGTGGCGAAACCCTTCGTCGCACCGCGGGTCACCGAGAAGCCGATCGAGCAGGAACCTCCGCCCGAACCGTACTGGATGCCGCCGAAGACATTCGCGGCGGTCATGGCGGTGCCTTGCGCGGTTTCGAAACGGATGGTGTCGACGTTCGCCGGGCTCACCGCCACGAGATCGGCGGCCTTCAGCATGGCGCCGGGCAAGGCGCTGACCACGACGCGATTCGTGCGCACGTCGATGTGCCAGGACTGCACGCCCTCGAGCTTGCGCCCGTCTGCGGTGCGCGCACGGATATCGTTGAGGCCCGACATCGTGTCTTCGAGCTGGCGCAGCGAATAACGGACCTGGCGGACTTCCGCGCCCGGGATCCGCGCCGCACGGGCGTTCGAAGTGGTGGCCACCACGTACTTGAACGTGCCGTTCGCGTCGCGTTCGAGCCAGCCGCCGGCGAAGTTGCCGCCGAACTGGCGTTTGGCCTGGACTTCCTTGACGAGGGTTTCGCGTGCGGTGCGGAAATAGCCCGGCAGTTGTTCCGCGCTGATGCCGAGATCGCGCTGCATCGCGGCCGCCATTCCGGGGTTGATGCGGACATCGGTGTCCGCTGCGCTGGCGCTGCCGGCGACGGCGGCGATGAGGGCTGTGGCAAGGATGCTGCAACGGGCGCGTTTCGAATAAACCATATGAATCACTCCTTGTGAAAGTATGGATGAAAACGGGTGGTGCGGTTGTATTTCCATGGTTGTGCTGCGTGGTTGTGTTGCGATAGAACAGATGTCCGGTCGTGCATCCAATGATCGGACGCATCGATTTTATGTCCGGACTTTTTCGTGCGGTGCGATATTCGTCTAGAAAAGAAACGGCCTCGCCGAAACGGACAGAAAAAATTTCTATCGATTCACGGGATGCGATAGACGATGTGCATGTTTCATCGATGTTGCATGCGCTGTTCGCGCGCTCAGAAAAAACAAGAAAGCACAGCGGCAATCGGCGGCGCATGTCGATTCAGAGACCGGCTCCGCCGATATGCCGTGGTCCAAGGAAAACGCCCTGGTCTCCATGGGTCCGCCCGTCTCCTTGGCGTGTTTGTCGGTCGGGCCATCGGTCAGTTCAGCACCAGGCTCAGGCCATACGCGCTGAGCAGCGGGTTGATCCGCTGGTAGTAGCTCACCGGATTGGAGAGCGAGCAGTTCGACAACAAAGCCGGAACGAATTGGCCGCCGGAGCTTACGCCCTGTGCCTGATCGCTAACGATCCAAGGGCTGCCCGAATCGCTTTCCGTGAGGCAAGCCGATGCCTGGCGCAGACCGTACACCGCACCCGCCGCGTAGTTCACGGTGACATTGGTCGCGGTGATGGTGCCGCAGCGCCAGCCTGTGATCGAGCTCAAGCGGCAGATAGCAGTACCGATGCCATATTCGGCGCGGCCCCTCACTATGCTGTAAAGAGTGTCGGTGTTGCCCACCTTGGCCCAAGCTTGATCGCTTCCGGGGAAAGTGCTGGCTTGCACCGAACCGACAACGACGCCGCCCAGGCTCACAGCGGTCCCGACGGGGCCGCAGTGGCCTGCGGTCGCAAAGCCCTTCATCGTGCCACTGGTCACGGGAAAGCCGACCGTACAGGAACGTCCGCCCGAATCGTATAGCGTGCCGCCGCGGATATTCGCGGCGGTCGTGGCGGCGCCTTGTGCGGTTTCGAAGCGGATGGCGTCGACGTTCGCCGGGCTTACCGCGACGAAATCGGCAGCCTTCAACATCGCGCCCGGCAAGGCGCTGACGACGACGCGATTCGTACGCACGTCGATGTACCAGGACTGCACGCCATCGAGCTTGCGCCCGTCCGCGGCGCGGGCGCGGATAGCGTTGAGGTTCGACATCGTGTCTTCGAGCTGGCGCAACGAATAGCGGACCTGACGGACTTCCGCGCCCGGGATACGCACGTTCCTGGCGCTCGCAGCGGTGGCCACCACGTAATTGAATGCTCCGTCGGCGTCGCGTTCGAGCCAGCCGCCGGCGAAGTCGCCGCCGAACTGGCGTTTGGCCTGCGCTTCCTTGGCGAGGGTTTCTCGCGCGGCGCGGAAATAGCCGGGAAGTTGCCGTTCGCTGATGCCGAGATCGCGTTGCATCGCGGCGGCCATGCCGGGGTCGATGCGAGCGTCATTGTCCGCTGCGCCGACGCTGCCGGCGACGGCGGGGATCAGTGCGGCGGCGAGGATGCCTTTACGGGCGCGTGTCGGGAAAGCCATATGAATCACTCCTTGTGAAGGTATGGGTAAAATCAAATATCGCGATTGTCCGCTTCCATGATGCTGATGCGTAAAACAGATGCGCTGTCCTGCGGCGGCATCGGCAGGACCCGGAAATCTTATGTCCCGCGTTTGCGTCGCAAAGAGAGATCCGTCTACAAACCACTCGGTTCCGACGTTGCCGACGCAACGAAATGGCTATCGAGCGCTGCGATGCGATAGGCAGCCGGCATGTTCCATCCATGTCGCATGCGGTTCCTTCGTGAGCGCAGGGTGCGACCGCCGCCAATTGCACGGCGCGTCCCGCGCCGCCGCGAATTGCACGGGGCGGCCGCGCTATCTGAACGGATGCGGCCTTCCTGATATTCGACGAGAGATTCGGGCGCAGACTGCGTGAAGGTTGCCGGGACGACACCGACTCAAGCCTCCATGGCCGCCTTTCGCCGACAGAGGGTTGCGTCATGAAGTTGGAAATCCTGAAACAGGCCGTTCTCGATTCGCGGGACGGCATCACCATTTCGGAGGTTCGTGGCCGGGAAAACCCGCTCATCTTCGTCAATCCCGCCTTCGAGCGCATGACCGGCTACGCGTTCGAGGAAATCATCGATAAGGATTGCCGCTATCTGCAAAACGACGATGTCGATCAAGCCGCGATCGCGACGCTGGGCACCGCCATCCGGGCGGGAGAATATTGCCTGGCGACCTTGCGCAATTATCGCAAGGACGGGACCATGTTCTGGAACGAGTTGAGCATTTCACCGATTTTCGATCGACAGGGCGTGATCACCAACCACATCGGCATCCAGAAGGACGTGACGACGCGGGTCATGTTCGAAGAACAGCTGCAGGGAAAAAACAGATCGTTGGAGCATGTCGTCGACGCGATGGCGGACCTGGCGATGAAAGACGGATTGACCGGGATCTACAACCGGCGTTTCTTCGACGCCCAGCTCGAAATCCAGGAAAAGATGGCGAGAAGGGCAATGAGTCCACTGGCGTTGATTCTGGTGGACGTCGATCATTTCAAGGAATTCAACGACTATTACGGCCATCAGGGCGGCGACGAAGCGCTTCGTCTCGTCGCCCGCAGTTTGAACCAGTCTTTCACGCGCGCATCGGATTTCGTCGCGCGCTACGGCGGCGAAGAGTTCGCGATTCTCTCTGCCGGGCTTTCGTACGAAAACGCCGGCCGCTTTGCCGAAGCCGTGCGTCGCCGCTTCGACAGTTTGCGGCTTCCGCACCTCGGCATTCCGGGCGGCCTGCTCACCATCAGCCTGGGATACGCCGTTCAAACCGGCGACGACGACCATGATCCATCGAACCTCATCTGCCGGGCCGACAAAGCGCTCTACAAAGCCAAGTCTCTGGGCCGGGACCGGAGTATCGGGGATCGTAGCCTTTGAGTGGCAAGATGCCGGGCGTCCGGCCAGCGGCGAAAAAAAACCGGCCGGAGCCGGTTTCTATAATCGCGTGCAATCAGATTGCGGCGAGCCGTCAAGCCGCGGGTTCGAACCGGTTGGCGACGACGTTCTTGCGTACCTTCAGCGGGTCCCAGATGCGGCCGTTCATCGCGATGTAGACGCCCGGCGGCAGCGACTGCACCGCGCCGACCGCGGTGCCGATGTTGAACTCGGCGTCGGAGCCACGGAAGCGCGCGGGATTCAGCGCACCGGTGAGGACGATGGTCTTGTCTTCGATGGTGCTCAGCACTTTCGCGGTTTCGACCATCGAATCGGTGCCGTGCGTCAGCAGCACATGCCTGGCCGGCTGCGCCGAGATCGCCGCGCGGATCAATTCGCGGTCTTCCCGGGTGATGTGCAGCGAATCCTTGCGGATGATCGGAATCACGTTGAAGCGGAAGGCGACGCCCAGCTCTTCGAGGATGCGGCCGATCTGCGGCTCGCCGACTTGGTAATCCGACTTGTCGTCGAAATAGATCTTGTCGATGGTGCCGCCGGTGGTGACGATGAGAAGCTGTTCCATGGGTCGGCCGCAAAGTCGGGATGCGCAGATTATAGGCGCCGCGCCGCGACCGGTCATCGTTCGGCTGCGCTCGCCGGCGCCTGGACGAATCAGCGTTTGCCGAACTTCGCGCGCAGGCCGGAGGCGCTGGAGACGAAGACGATGAGCAGCGCCAGCGCGATTTCCGCCAGCGCATAGCCGCGTTGCGCCGCATCGGCCCACGCGATCATCACCCCGTGCGAGAACCAGCCCAGCGCGATCACGCCCGACCAGAACCGTGCGCTGCCGCGCTGCATCCACACGCCAAGCGCCAGCAGCAGCGGCGGCAGCGCGAAGAACAGCAGCGCGGCAATGACATTGCGGTCGTCGCGGAACCACAGCGCGAATACGGCGGCGAGCGCGAGCAGGGCGATCGACAGCAGGACGCGGTCGCGGGCTGCGGCGCGCTCGAAAGCAGTCATGGTGCTGCTTGTGCGCGAATCCGCGCTCATGCGAGCCGCACCGCGAGTCCGGCGATGCGCCGCCCCAGCGCGCGCGCCAGCACCGATTCCTCGTCGGTGAGCTGCGGTTCGTCCTTGGCGCCCGCGACGTGGCTCGCGCCGTATGGCGTCCCGCCGCTGCGCGTGCTGCTGAGCAGCGGCTCGGTGTAGGGGATGCCGGCGATGATGCAGCCGTGGTGCAGCAGGGGCACCAGCATCGACAGCAGGGTCGATTCCTGGCCGCCGTGCATGCTGGCGGTGGAGGTGAACACCGCCGCGGGTTTGCCGACGAGGGTGCCGCTGGCCCATTCGGCCCCCAGGGTGTCGATGAAATGCTTCATCGGCGCGGCCATGTTGCCGAAGCGGGTGGGGCTGCCGATCAGCAGCCCGGCGCATTCGGCCAGATCGCGTTTCTCGACGTAGGGCGCGCCGTCCTCGGGTTCGGGCAGTGCGGCTTCCACGGTCACCGGCGCCACCGGCGGCACCGTGCGCAGGCGCGCGGAGACGCCTTCGACCTCGCCGATGCCGCGCGCGATCTGCCGCGCGAGACGCGCCACGGACCCGCCGCGGCTGTAATAGAGGACCAGAACTTCGGTCATGGGAACTCCGCAGGACGCAATGCGGCAAGATTACGGCAATCGATGCGGTGCGTCGCGACGGCGGCCCTGCGCCGCCTTCCGAACCCGCCCGGGCCGGGCCTGTTACCCTTGGCGCATGGCGTCACAGACTTTTTTCGCGCACTGGCGCGACCGCGTACGCGCACAGGCCCGGGCATGGGATCGCGCCCGCGCCGGTACGTTCTTCCGTTTCCTGCTGAAGCGGTTCCTCGA
>JAYUUH010000079.1:0-2058 GCA_043754745.1 Lysobacter sp. | reverse complement strand
CTGGAACCGGCCAGCATCACCAAGGTGATGACTTCGTACGTGATCGCCGCGGAACTGCAGGCCAAACGGATCAAATCCACCGACAAGGTAATGATGAGCGAAAACGCCTGGCGCACCGGCGGCGCCGGCACCGACGGCAGCTACAGCGGCTTCGAGGTCAACAAGACTGCGCCGCTGGAGCAGATGGAAATGGGCATGGTGATCCAGTCGGGCAACGACGCCGCGATCGCGCTGGCCGAACACGTCGCCGGCAGCGAGGCCGCGTTCGCTACCCTGATGAACGACTACGCCAAACGCCTCGGCCTGAAGAACACGAACTTCGTCAACGCCACCGGCCTGTCGGCCGAGGGCCATTATTCCACCGCCCGCGATCTGGCCCTGCTCGGGCGCGCGCTGATCCGCGATTTCCCCGGCCAATACGCCTTCAACAAGGTGCGCGAATTCACCGTCGGCCCGATTACCCAGCGCAACCGCAACCTGCTGCTGTGGCGCGACGACTCGGTGGACGGGATCAAGACAGGCCACCATTCCGGCGCCGGCTATTGCCTGATGTCCTCGGCCAAGCGCGGCGACCAGCGCCTGATCAGCGTGGTCATGCAGGCCAAGAGCGAGGAAGAGCGCGCGGTCGATTCGCTGGCCCTGCTCAACTGGGGTTTCCGCTTCCACGAAACCCACCGCCTGTACCAGGCCGATGCGGTCATCGCTAGCCACAAGGTCTGGAAGGGCACGACCGACATCGTCAAGCTCGGCCTGGAACAACCGCTGCTGGTGAGCACCGCGCGCGGCCGCTATGCCGAACTGAAACCGCTGATGGACGTGCCCAAGACTCTGGTCGCGCCGATCAAGGCCGGACAGAAGATCGGCACGGTGCGAGTGATGCTGGACGGCAAGGTCGTGATCGAAGCGCCGCTGGTCGCGCTGGACGGCGTGGCCGAAGCCGGCTTCTTCAAGCGCCTGTGGCACGATTTCCTGATGTGGTGGGATTCGGTCTGATCCACGTCGCGACCGCGCCTCGCGGCATCGCGGGACGCGGCGGTATTGCCCTCCAAGGGAGAGACCCATGGATTACAGCGAGTTTGTCGCCGTCATGGGCGCCAAGAAAACGCCGGAACTGACCGATTTCGAGCGCGTGACCGTGTTCGCCAACAGCGTCGACAAAGATGTGCTGTGGGCGGCGCTGGGCAACGGCGGCATCCATCCGGTCTATCAGTCGCTGGTCGTGCAGGCGCCGCATCGCCGCGTGATCGAGCAGCTGGAACGCGAGCAGGAGCAGCAGCGCAAGCTTGAAGACGAGGCGCGTATCGACGCGACCAAGCCGGCGCCGGCCCGCAAGCGCAGCCGTTGAACAAGCGCCTACCGGCCAGCGCTTCTGCGTGGTGCGGATGAACCATCCCGAGCGCGGCGCCCCGCCGAACGCGTGGTGAGCCGGTCGGCTCAGCCCTGCGCGTGTGAACTCTGCGCGCGGCGGCGCAGCCAGCCGCGGCGCACGAAGAACGCCAGCGTCATCATGCCCAGCCACACGCCGTAGCCCAACGCGGTCGCGAGGATTTGCGGCCACATCCGGCCGTACTGCAGATCGGCGTTGGCCTGCGACCAGTGGATGCTCCACACGAAAGCCATGACCGACAGCGCCAGCGCGGCGATATCGAACAGCGCCCGCTTGGCGTGGCGCGGCTGGCGCGGATAGATCCAGTACAACGCGCCGAGGATCAGGAACCACGGCAGGAACAGGATCAGAGCGAGATTGAGTTCGACGGCGGCGTTCATGCCGGGATTTTAGCCGTTTTGCGGGAGTGGCCCAGCGTCTGCGGGAGCTGTGGGAGCGACGCAAGTCGCGACGACCTGCGGCATGCCTCAACGAAAGAGGCGCATCGTTCTTGATCGTCATCCCGGCGAACGCCGGGATCCAGCGTCTTCGTTCTATGGTTGCCTGCGATGAATCCCAACAGCGTTCGTCCGCTGCGCGGCCGGTTCATTTCTTTTGCTGGCCCAAAAGAAACGAACCAAAGAAAAGGGCCTTCCCCGACGAAGCGAACCTGCCAGATCAATTCAGCAGGG
>JAYUUH010000078.1:0-6050 GCA_043754745.1 Lysobacter sp. | reverse complement strand
CGTGGTCTTGGCCCGGGCCGCACCCTGCTGCTGGTCAACGGTCGCCGAGCGAACGACTATCCGTTCCCGTACAACGGCCGGAGCAATTTCCAGAATTTCAACAGCATCCCGGCCGCAGCGGTGCAGCGCATCGAAATCCTGGCCGGCGGCGCCTCGGCGATCTACGGCTCCGACGCGGTCGCGGGCGTGATCAACGTCGTGCTGAAGACCAACTACGAAGGCAACCTGCTCAAGATCAAGGGCCAGACCAGCACCCAGGGCGGCCGCGACATCGGCGATCTGCAGTGGGTCGGCGGCAAGACCGGCGATAACTGGAGCGTCACCTACGCATTCGAGTCCTACAACGCCGAGCCGCTGTTCGGTTACCAGCGCGACTTCATGGATTCGGCCCGGGACAACCCTGCGCCTCCGGGCGTCAACGGCGCCACTGGCCGCGGTGGTTACCAGCCGCCGATCGGCATCCAGATCCGTCGCCTCAATGCTACGGGCGGCACGATCGGTTATGTCCAGCCTGCTGGCCGGAATTGCAATGCGAGTGAGTTCTACCGCCCGCACACCTATACCAGCAGCGCCACGGGTAACCTTTTGGGCCCCGGCTGCGGTTACGACCGCTTCCCGGCCGAACAGACCGTACAGAACGGCAACAACGATCTGTCGGGTTACGTCTACGGTACATACAACTTCACCGACAACCTGGAAGGCTGGGCCAGCATCATGGCCTTCAATTCCCGCGGTCGCCTCGGCGGCGGCGTGGAACAGTGGCAGGGCGGCCCGCAGCCCGGCGCGAGCTTCTACGACCCTCAACTCGGCATGCGCATCTTCCCGATCCGCGCGTTGACCCCTGAAACCTACGGCGGCAGCAAGGGCACCTTCCAGAAGTTCGACGAGAACTCCCTTGATCTGGCGTTCGGCCTGCGCGGCACCATCGCCGACCGTTTCGACTGGGATTGGACCATCGGCGGCGCCAAGTACGACGCCAAGCGCGAGCGTCCGCGCTTGACCGTCGCCGGTGCGACCAACTACTTCCTGGGCACGCGCTTGGGCACCACCGGCACCGGTCCGTACACGGGTCTGGCCGGCATCCCGAACGGCCTGCCGGTCTACAACCTCAACTTCAACCGCTTCTACGGCCCGATCTCGGAAGCCGACTACGCGTCGATGTCGACGGTGGTCAAGTACCACGGCAAGTCCGAGAACGCCGCGACCAGCTTCGTACTCAGCGGCGATCTGTTCGAGTTGCCGGCAGGTCCGGTGGGCTTCGCGGCCACGCTGGAAGCCAGCCGTCAGTCCTACGACCTGAAAGCCGACCCGCGCATCTTCCCGAGCGTCCGCCAGATCTACAACCTCACCGGTACCGGCGGTGGCGGCAAGCGTTCCAAATATGCGGCCGGCGGCGAAATCCGCATCCCGGTGTTCAGCATGCTCGACATCAGCCTCGCCGGCCGCTACGACAAGTACGACGACATCACCGAAGTCAACGACGCCAAGACCTGGGGCGCTGGCTTTGAATTCCGTCCGTTCGAAAGTCTGCTGATCCGCGGCAATTACGCCACCAGCTTCAAGGCGCCGGACATGCATTACGTGTTCTCCGAAGCCAGCGGCAGCTTCGGCGCGATCACCGACTTCTATCGATGCTTCCAGGCAGGCATCGCTCCCGGTTCTTGCGCCGGTTCCGGCGGCACCTACAATTATTCGGCCTTCACCACGTCGCAGGGCCAGCCCGGCCTGCGCGAAGAAACCGGCGAATCGTGGTCCGCAGGCCTAGTGTGGGATATCACCGACTCGCTGTCGATCTCTGCGGACTACTACAACATCGAACTGGAAGACGTCGTGACCGTGCAGGCGGGTGGCTCGATCCTCAACGCCGAGTATGGCTGCCGCTCCGGTACCGGTCTCTATCCGAACGGCTCCGCATTCCCGTTCGCACCGGGTTCCGCCTTCTGCACCGAGACGCTCGCCCGCATCAGCCGCGATCCGAACACGAACGCGATCACCGAGATCCGCAGCGGACCGATCAACCTAGCGTTCCAGGGTGTCGAGGGTATCGATGCCACGGTCCGTTACGCACTGAACACCGATCGTTTCGGCGACTTCACCACCAGTCTCGCCTGGTCGCACACGCTGGGATCGACCACGCAGAACAGTGAAGGCGATCCGGTGGTCCAGACGCGCGACCTCAACGCCACCGCCGACTACCGCAGTCGCATCCGCTGGACGACAAGCTGGAGCAGGGGCGATTGGGATGCCACGGTGCTGATGACCCGTACTGGCAGCTTCCCGATCTGGACGCCGTCCAACGCCAACGTCGTCAACGGCACCATCGACAGCCGCACCGGCCCGAACATCCTGTGGAACATGACGGTCGGCAAGGAGATCACCGAAAACCTGTACGTGCGTGCGAACGTCAACAACGTGTTCGACCGGATCGCGCCGAACGACATCACGTTCAATGCCTACCCGTATTTCTGGCAGGGCTACAGCGCTGTCGGTCGCGAAATCGGCTTGGAACTGAGCTACAAGTTCGACTGATTCCCGTCTTACCCGCTACACGAAAGAGCCCGGCGAAAGCCGGGCTCTTTTTTGTTGAGCAGCTATCCTACTGAACGCCGACCGGGTTTCGGCACGCCGATCTTCCGTACCTTACCGGATGCGGTATAAAGACATGTCCCGGAACAGACAACGCCAACCGGGTTTCCACAACGATCCATGCCCTGGGAGGGGAAAGATGCGTATCAGGTCCTTCATTTCACTGCTCGCGCTGCCGCTGCTGGCCGCGTCCTTCGTCGCGTCGGCGCAGAATTCGCCGATCGGCCGCTGGAAAACCATCGATGACGAGACCGGCAAGGCGATGACCATCGTCGAGGTCTACACGGGCAAGAACAACACGCTGGCCGCCAAGGTCGTCGAAACCCTGTATGCGCCGAATGCGGTGTGCACCAAGTGCAGCGGCAAGGACAAGGGCAAACCGATCATCGGGATGCCGGTGCTGTGGAATCTGAAAGCCATCGGCGGCGGCTGGGGCGAAGGCAACGGCTTCAAGCCTTCGACTGGCGACAGCTTCAAGGCCAAGAGCGTGAAGCTCATCGATGGCGGCAGCAAGCTCGAAGTTACCGGCTGCAAGATGATGTTCTGCCGCGCGGCGAACTGGGTGCGCGTGAACTGATCGACCGCCCCGCATGAACCACGCGAACGGCCCGTGATCGGAAACGATCCACGGGCCGTTTCCATTTGCGACCCACGCTTCGACCGGACCCGTCATGATCCACAGATCCCTCGCCATATTCGCGCTGCTATGCCTGCTGCCGCTGGCCGCACTGGCGCAGAACACGCCCATCGGCCGCTGGCGCAGCATCGACGACGCCACCGGCAAGCCCAAGGCGGTGATCGAAGTCTCCGAGGCCGGCAACGGCACGCTGTCGGCCAGAATCGTTCAACTCATCGATACCAGCGACGGTCCGAACCCGTTGTGCGATGTCTGCAGCGGCGCGCGCCGCAACAAACCGATCCTAGGCATGACCATCGCCTGGGGGCTGAAGCCGCAGGGCAAGGTGTGGGGCGGCGGACGCATCCTCGACCCCGAAAACGGCAAGGAATATTCGGTGAAGTTCACGCCGATCGCCGGGGGCAAGCGGCTGGAAGTGCGCGGTTTCCTGGGCGTCGCGCTGCTAGGCCGCACCCAGACCTGGCTGCGGGAGTCGCCGTAGCCGCGCGTGCGATAATCGGCGGCCCCGCTACCGCAGCCACACGTGCCCATGCCACGCTCCGCGCTCGTCACCAACGCCCTGCCCTACGCCAACGGCCAGATCCATCTGGGCCATCTGGTCGGCTACATCCAGGCCGACATCTGGGTCCGCGCGCGGCGTATGTCGGGCGACACCGTGCATTTCGTCTGCGCCGACGACACCCACGGCACGCCGATCATGCTCGCCGCCGAGAAGGCCGGCACCACGCCGGAAGTCTTCGTCGCCGACATCCAGGCCGCGCACGTGCGCGACTTCGCCGCATTCGGCGTGGTCTACGACCATTACGACTCCACCCATTCGGCCGGCAATCGGGCGCTGACCGAGGCCATCTACGCGAAGCTGGAAGCCAACGGCCACATCGGCCGGCGCTCGGTGCAGCAGTTCTACGATCCGGCCAAGGGCATGTTCCTGCCCGACCGCTACATCAAAGGCATTTGCCCGAACTGCGGCACCCCCGACCAGTACGGCGACAACTGCGAAAACTGCGGCGCCACCTATGCGCCCACGGACCTGAAGGACCCGCGCTCGGTCATCAGCGGCGCCACGCCCGAGATGCGCGCCTCGGAGCATTTCTTCTTCGAGCTGAACCAGTTCGAGGACTTCCTGCGCGAGTGGCTGGCCGGCGACGTGATGGTGCCGGGCATGAAGGCGAAGCTGCAGGAATGGCTGGATTCGGACGGCGGCCTGCGCCCGTGGGACATCTCCCGCGACGCGCCGTATTTCGGCTTCGAGATTCCCGGCCAGCCCGGCAAGTATTTCTACGTCTGGCTGGACGCGCCCATCGGCTACCTCAGCAGCTTCAAGGCGCTGTGCGACGCTAAGGGCTACGACTTCGATGCGTTCACTTCGGAAGAGCGCAACCGCAACAATGAGACTGAGCTTCACCATTTCATCGGCAAGGACATCGTGAATTTCCACGGGCTGTTTTGGCCGGCAGTGCTCAATGGCGCGCAGTTGCGTCGCCCGAACAAGTTGCATATTAACGGGTACCTCACCGTCGATGGCGCAAAGATGTCGAAGTCGCGCGGCACGTTCGTGATGGCGAAAATCTACCTCGACGCCGGGCTGCCGCCGGAAGCCCTGCGCTACTACTACGCAACGAAGTCGTCTGGCGGCGTGGATGATCTCGATCTGAATCTTAGCGATTTCGTCGCGCGGGTGAACAGCGACCTCGTCGGAAAATATGTCAATCTCGCGAGCCGCGCTGCAGGGTTCATCACGAAGTTTTTCGACGGGAAACTCGCCAGCTTCGATCTGAGCACCGGATCGCTATCGATGAATGATCCGCGCGATTTCGGCACGTACTACACCGCTTTTATGTTGGGTGAGGACAAAGAGGATGTCATTCACAGATCATATAACGATGGCAATTTCCGGGATGTCATCTGGCAGTGCATGCGCGTCGCGGACATCGCGAATCAGCAGTGGAATCGATTCGAGCCTTGGAAACTTGCGAAATCTGACTCGCAAGATGATAGAGAAACTTTGCATGCGATCTGCACGGACTGCCTGCTGGCGTTCTTCGTTCTCGGAGTCTATCTCCGCCCAATACTTCCGGAACTCGCGGTCCGAACCCAAGCTTTCTTCGACGGCGTCGAACTTAATTACGACAACATTTATCCAAATAGAGCACCACAGAGTATTCGTCCCTACGAACATCTCTTCACCCGAATCGACCCCAAACAGATCGAAGCCATGACCGAAGCCTCCAAGGAAACGATGAGTGCACCTGTGGGAGCGGCGAGAGCCGCGAAGCCCGCGGACGCCAAAGCAAAGCTCGCGGCTGAAGCCGCTCCTACGAAGAGCGAGGCGCCGAAAAGCGAGTTTATAGGCATGGACGATTTCGCCAAGCTCGATCTGCGCATCGGCAAGGTGCTGGTCTGCGAGTTCGTCGAAGGTTCGGACAAGTTGCTGCGTTTCGAGCTGGACGCGGGCGAACTGGGCAAGCGCCAGATCTTCTCGGGCATCCGCGGCAGCTATGCCGAGCCGGACACGCTCGTCGGCCGCAGCGTGGTGTTCATCGCCAATCTCGCGCCGCGCAAGATGCGTTTCGGCGTGAGCGAGGGCATGATCCTCTCCGCCGGTTTCGACGGCGGGGCGCTGGCGTTGCTGGATGCCGACGACGGCGCGCAGCCCGGCATGCCGGTGCGCTGAAATGATGGCGCGCTCTTTGATGTGCGCGTCGCACGGAGAAGCCGCATCGGCAGTCAAAAGCCCGAGTCATTCCCACTTCGGTTTTCTGATCGACTGCATGCGTTGGCGGGAAGAGCAAATCTCCCCTGTCCCACTTTTCCAAAGGGGGGAACA
>JAYUUH010000077.1:0-6052 GCA_043754745.1 Lysobacter sp. | reverse complement strand
ATGGTTCAACGCCGCAGCGCCGCCGACGCTTTCGGCCATGCGCGGCAAGGTCGTGGTGATCGAAGCCTTCCAGATGCTGTGTCCGGGCTGCGTAGCGCACGGCTTGCCGCAGGCCGCGCGCGTGCGCGCAGCCTTTCCGGCGTCGGAAGTGGAGGTCATCGGTCTGCACACCGTGTTCGAACACCACGACGCGATGACGCCGGTGTCCCTGCGCGCATTCCTGCACGAATACCGCATCGATTATCCGGTCGGCGTCGATCTGCTCAGCGCTGACGGGATCCCGCAGACGATGCGCGCCTACGGCATGCGCGGTACGCCGACGCTGATCGTGATCGATCAGGCGGGCATGATCCGCGGACACTGGTTCGGCCAAGTCGCCGACCTGAGGGTCGGCGCGCTGATCGGCGACCTCGTCCACGGCAGAGGCGCTGGATACACAAGCGCCGTGCCGCATGCTGGGTTGGATGCAAACGGCTGCGAAGTCATCGTCCGGTAACGTATGCGATCACCGGTGTTGTCGTGTGGGAGCGACGCAAGTCGCGACGGCTTGCGGCCAGTCTTAACCAGCCGTTCGGCTGTTGAGAACCCGTAGCCTGTCGCGACTTGCGTCGCTCCCACAAAAACCTCCGCGATCGCCGGCAACGCTGATCGCATGGGTCTCAACGCGTTCGCTCCGATCACGGAATGCATGCGATGTGCTGCACCAGAGTGGCATTACTGAGATTTTATTCCATCGGAACTACCGCTGCGGGTAGCCGCAATGGTGGACTTTGTTCGGCGATGGTATGAATACCGAAAGCATGACGATCCGTTAGCATGCCCGGATCGCAACAGCCAACAGGTGCGCACAGATGCGTTATGCCCTGATCGACAACACGCGTCGTCTCGAAAAGAGGGCGCTCATGATTATCATGGCAGCGATCGTATTGATCGCAGCTTTTCCGGCGGCGGGCCTCGCGCAGCATCCAAGTGGACTCATGGTTTGGCGACCAGATGCCGAGGAGCCATGCGCCGAGATCTCGGTCTTCGCGCGCGCACGCTGTCTGCGCGAAGAGGACGCACGCCACGAGAAGATGAAGCGCGCGAGCCGCGAATATCATGCGTGGCTCGCCGACCGGCTCGCGGAGGACGGTGGCGCGCGCAACTTCGCTTTGGCCGCGAACCTGCGGGCACTGTCCCTCGGCGGCGAACTTTTCTATACCAGCGCGAACCTTCCCCTGCTCGAAGGCGATGCGCGGCTGGCCGAATGGGTCGACCGCGCTTCGCGCGATGTCGGCGGCGATGGGCTGGTGCATATGCTGCTGATCCGCCCGTTCTCGCCGCGCGAAGAGGCGCGCGTGCAGGCCGTGCGGGATGCATGGCGCGATGCGGATCGCGCCAATCTGGCCCCGTTGCGGGATGATGATGCGGCCATCGGCGACGTGCTGGAAACGGCGACCGACAGAAGCCGTCTGGACCTTCATTTCGGCGAACTGTTGCTGGCGACGCTGGATGCCGTCGAACGTCATCCGCCCGACCCGAAGCTTTCGACAATGTTGTTCGACGACGAAACGCCCGGCGCGCGCGCCTATGCGCTTTCGCTCGCGTTGCTGATGCTGGAAACGCCGCGTTTCAGCCCTGCGATCCATGCCTGCAAAGACGACGCCCTCCAACAGCCCGGACGGCGCGAGGCGTGCCTGCGTTACGGTGCCGTGCTCGCGGAGGCTTCGGATACATTGATCGCGCACATGATCGGGCTCAGGATCCTGCACAGTGTGGCCATCGACGACGCGGCCCGGGAGCGAATCGAGCTGCGGCGCAGGCGTGCGGGCTGGTTGTTGGAGCAATGGGGAGCCTTGGCCAAACCCGATCCCACCGGCTTCGCCGATGAGCAGGCCGCGATCCTGCGCGCGTTCCGTGGCATCGACGAAATGGGGATGATGCGGCGAATGCTGGAAGCGAACGATGTTCCCTTGGAACCTCCGGTGGATTACGACCACGTCCTGTTGCGGTAGATCGCCCTTTGAGGTCAATCCGAAGCCGGATCCCGCCAACGGCGACGTTCGACCTCAATCCGCCGGCACGGTCCTCGGCCCCGCCCATTCGCGCAGTGCTTCGACCTGTTCGCTCATCAGCACCGACAGCGGCCGGGTGTTCTTCAGTTCCGAGCGCAGCTGGAACTCGCTGAGCGGTTGATTCGTCGCGTGCGCGGCGTACAGCGCGGCGACGATCACCTGTTCGATCTCCGCGCCTGAGAAACCGTCCGATGCCGTCGCCAGCGCGGGCAGGTCGAAGCCCTGCGCGTCCACGCTGCGGCGCTGCAGGTGCAGCGCAAACAGTTCCGCGCGCGCCTCCGCGCTCGGCAGGTCGACGAAGAAGATTTCGTCGAAGCGGCCCTTGCGCAGCAGTTCGGCCGGAAGATCGTGGACCTGGTTGGCGGTGGCGACCAAGAACACCGGCGATTTGCGCTCGGCCAGCCAAGTGAGGAAGGTGCCCAGCACGCGGCGCGACACGCCGCCGTCTTCGCTGCCCGAATTGGCAAGGCCTTTTTCCACCTCGTCGATCCACAGCACGCACGGCGAGAGTTGTTCGGCCGAGGCCAGCGCGTCGCGCAGGTTCTTCTCGGTCTCGCCGTGGAATTTGTTGTAGAGCGCGCCGAAGTCGAGCCGCAGTAGCGGCACGCCGAAACCGGCGGCGATGGCCTTGGCCAGCATGGATTTGCCGCAGCCCTGCACGCCGAGCAGCAGCAGGCCTTTCGGCGGATCGAGGCCCGGCGGCGCGTTGCCTTCGACGAACGCGCTGCGGCGCAGTTCGATCCAGCGCTTGACCCGTTTCGCGCCGATCACGTGATCGAGCTTCACCGGGTCGAATTCATAGTGCAGGTGGCCGCTGCGGTTGATCAGCTCGAACTTCAGCTTCGCCAGTTCGGGCAGGTCGTTGGCGTTCAACACGCCGTCGCGGAAGATCAGGTGCCGGGTGATGCGGCGCGCGTCGGTTTCGCTCAGGCCGCGCAGGTTGCGCACGATCTGCTTGACCGCTTCGGCGTCCACTTCCACGCGCTTGCCGCCGTGTTCGCGGGCGTAGGAGGCGGCTTCTTCCTTCACCAGTTTCAGCAGCGCGTCGCTGGTCGGCAGGTGCGGGCGATAGCGCACCGCATGCGCTTCGAGGTCTTCGGGCAGCTCGACCTTGTTGCCGACCAGCACCAGCACGTGCGGCAGGCAGTTGCGGCGCTGCAGGATGTCGCGGACCTGGCGCTGGGTGCCGGCGTACTTCAGATAAGGCGCGAAATCGAGCAGCAGGAACACGCTGCGCTGGTCGGACTTGTAGATCGCCTGCAGGGTCGCGCCGGCGTCCGGGGCCACGTCGGCCTCGTCCTCGCGGTCCATGTCGATGCGGCGCAGGCCCTCGGTGATGGACCAGCGGAACAGCGCCCGCCAGACGTGCATCAGCGATTGCCGGAACAGTTCGACCACCCGGGGTTCGTCCGGGGTCTCGATCACGATCAGAGGGGTGTCGGCGCGGATCAGCGCCACGAGGTCCTGGAGACCGCTCATTCTTGTCCGTAGCTCGGGGCGGGCGCCCGCAAAGGGCGACACGATAGCAAAGCGGCGCTGGCGACGTTCAGCATCGCGTGCCGCCTTCGAGCCCGGCCAGCGACGGCGGCAGGCCGGGTTCGCCGGCCCGCATCCAGGCGACCTTGTCCGCGAGGTAGCCACACATGGTCTGCAGTCCGGCCATCTGCGCCTCGATCTGGACGATCTTTTCCTCCATGAAGCGCAGTTTGTCCTCGGTGCGCAGGGTGTCGGCGTCGTAATCGTCGATCGAGCGCTTGATCTCGGCGAGGGTGAACCCGAGGCGCTGCGCCAGCTTGATCATCCGCGCGCGTTCCACCAGCGCCTCGTCGTAGTCGCGGTAATTGTTGTCGCCGCCGCGCGGGGGCGCGGGCAGGAGGCCGCGGCGTTCGTAGAAACGGACGGTGTGGCGGCTGAGGCCGGTGGCCTCCTCGAATGCCTTGATGCGCATGGACGGTGCTTGACTGTGGACCAAGGTCGATAGTCCAGAGTCCGGCTCCCCCTTGCAACCCACAGGTTTTTCCATGCGCAGCGCTACGGCTTCCATCACAAGCAATCCGGTCCTGATCACTGGCGCCTCCACCGGAATCGGGCGCAGCACGGCCCTGCATCTGGCCGCACAGGGCTATACCGTCTTCGCGGGCGTTCGCCGCGAGGCCGACGGCGCCGCGCTGGTCGCCGCCGCCCCGGCCGCGTCGACGGCGCGAATCGTGCCGGTGCTGCTGGACGTCACCCGCGACGACCAGATCCGCGCCGCGCTGGCGCGGATCGAGGCCCATGCGCCGGACGGGCTGTACGCGCTGATCAACAACGCGGGTTTCAACCTCAACGGCGCCTTCGAGTACACCAGCGAAGCCGACGCCCGCGCGCTGATGGACACCAATTTCGTCGGCTTGGCCGCGCTGAGCCGGGCGGCGCTGCCGCTGCTGCGCCGCCATGCGGCGCGCCATCTGGGCAGGACCGCCAAGCTGGTGAACATCGGTTCCATCGGTAGCTACATCGGCATCCCGTGGGAGGCGTACTACCACGCCTCCAAATTCGCGGTGTTGGGACTGAGCGAGGCCATGCGCCATGAACTATGGCCGCAGGGCATCCGCGTGGTCGCGGTGTGTCCGGGCGGGATCGTCACCGATTTCATGCCCAAGACCGAGGCCGGCCTGGCCGCTGGCATGGCCGCGCTGCCGGCCGATGCGCCGCCCAATTACCGCGCCGGCATGCGCAAGCTGCTGGCGATGGCGGGGATGGCGTCGCGTTTGGGCTCGCCGCCCGAAGCGGTGGCCAAGCGAATCGGCAAAGTGCTGGCCACGAACCGGCCGCGGATGCGCTACATGGTCGGCGTGGATGCGCGGCTGTTGCTGGGCCTGCGCCGGTGCCTCCCGGAAGCCTGGTTCCATGCGCTGATCCGCAGCCAGTTCACCGCCTGAGGCGGCGCGCTCGCGCCCCGGCCGGTCCGCTTGCCGGGCCGGTCGCGGGTGCTAAGCTGCGGGCTCTTCACTGCGGAGGTGCCGATGAAAACGGTTCTGGTCGCCAGCTCGAAGGGCGGAGTGGGCAAAACCACCATCGCCACGCATCTTGCCGCACAGTCGGCCCTGGACGGGCATCGCACCGTCCTGATCGACGCCGACCCGCAGGGGTCGTCCACCCGCTGGGCCCAACGTCGGTCCGATCTGGAAACCGCGGTGCTGCCGATCGACGGCACCCGCAAGTCCTGGCTGAAGCAGATTCCCGAAGACACCCAGCGCATCGTCATCGACGCGCCCGCCGGGGCCACCGCCGACAGTCTCGAAGCCTTCCTCGAACACGCCGACGCATTGGTGGTGCCGGTGCTGCCGTCGACGCTGGACATCGACGCCACCGTGCCTTTCCTCAATGCCATCGCCAAGCACCCGCGCGTGCGCCGCGGCCAACTGCGCGTGGGCCTGGTCGGCAACCGCCTCAAGCCGTGGACCAATGCCTCGCAGCAGGCGGTGGAACTGCTGCAGCAGTGGCCCTATCTGGTGGTGGCGCAACTGCGCGACAGCCAGGCCTACGTGATGCTGGTCGGCCTGGGCCGCAGCCTGTTCGATTACCACTCCCAGCAGGTGCGCGAGCACCAGGAAGACTGGGCGCCGCTGTTGAAGTGGTTGAAGAAGGGTTAAGGGCGTCGTTGCGGATAAGCGGATGACCGGGCGCGAGTACCTGCGGAAGCGGGCGCGGATCCTGCTCGTGTTGATGATCGCATCGTGCTTGCCGGGCGCCTGCGCGTATGGTGTCGCCATGCTGTTTGCGACGTCGCATGAATCCAATGCCTTCGTCGCTTGGTGCGCGGACTCCTGGTGGTGGCTGATCCTGCTGGGGATTGCAAGCTGTCTCTTCATGTCGACGCTCGCGACATGGTTGGTGCTGCGTTGTCCGTCCTGTCGTTTCCGGTTCGCACTCGCATCCATCACCACGTTCGCGATTGCGAGATTGTCGTCTCTCATCAGATTCTGCCCGCATTGCGGGGTCGAGCTTTCGGCTAT
>JAYUUH010000076.1:0-6073 GCA_043754745.1 Lysobacter sp. | reverse complement strand
GAGAAACCCTGTTCCGCGGCGAGCGGCGCCAGAAGCGCATGGATCTTCGGGCCGTTCTGGCCCAGGGTGACGATGACTGCGGGCGCGTGCTCGCGCATGGCGCGGGCGAAGTCCCTCCAATCGATGCCGCGGTCGTGGCCGCCGGCCAGCAGCGCGACGCGGCGCGAGCGGAAACAGTCCAGCGCCGCGAGCGTGGCGTGCGGCGTGGTGCTGATGGAATCGTTGACGAAAGTGATGCCGTCGCGCGTGCCCAGCGTCTGCAGCCGGTGCGGCAACGGCTGGAATGTCGCGGCATGCGGCGCCAGGGCTGCGGCATCAAGGCCCAGCGCTTCGATCGCCGCCAGCACCGCGCACAGATTGCCGCGATTGTGGCGTCCGGGCAGCGGTACATCGCGCGTATCGAACACCGCGCGGTCACCGCGATACACGACATCGCCGCGCAGATGCCAACCATTGGCGAGGCCGAAGAAGCGGACCTCGCTGTCCGGCAACGTCAACGCCGCGAGCGTACGGTCGTCGCCGTTGAGGATCGCGATGTGCGGTTTCGCAGCGGTGAACAGTGCAAGTTTGTCGTCGATGTAGCGCGCTTCGCTGCCGTGCCAGTCGAGGTGCTCGGGGAAAATATTGGTCGCGATAGCGATCTCCGGCGACACACCGGATGCGGCGACATCGCGGGTCTGGTAGCTCGACAGCTCGATCACCCAGAATGCCGGAGGCTGCGTATCGCCCGACCGGCCGCTATCGAGCCGGCCATCATCCAGCAATTCGAGCATCGGCAAACCGATGTTCCCGCACAGCGCGGTGCGGTGGCCGCCCGCGCGCAGCAGATGCGCGAGCAGCGCCGAGGTGGTGCTCTTGCCCTTGGTGCCGGTGATGCAGATCGTGCGCGCAGCGGCGTGTTCGGCGAACCACAGCGTCGTGCCGCCGATGAAGCGGGTGCAGCGTTCGGCGGCCTGCAGGGCTTCGGGTTTGTACGGACTGATCCCCGGCGATTTGATCACCACATCGAACGCGGACAAACGTTCGGCGCTGGCATCGGTCTCGGCGGCCAGCAGCGCATCGCCCAGTGCGTGCGCCTCGCCGAGTTCTTCGGCGGAGCAGAACAGCGTCAGCGGCGATGCCGGCAGGCGATGGCGAAGCGCGCGGTACGCGGCGCGACCCTCGCGGCCCCAACCCCAGAGCGCGACCCGCTTGCCGTCGAGCTGCGCGATGCCGAGCGGCGAACGATCAGCCTGCGAATTGGGCACGCAGGCGCTCCCAGACGGCCGCTGGCACGCGATGTTCTTCGTCGACGGTCAGCAACGGTGCGACCTGTTGTTCCATCGAGGAAAGCTGCGGACGGATTTCGCGGGCGAAGCGTTCGACGATCTCGTCCTCGCGCCATTCGGGGCGCCCGCTGAGCCAGGCCATCGCCGCGCGCGATTCCTTGCCCTCGCCCACGCATTCGAACGGCTTGTGGTCCTGATATTCGAGCAAGGCATCGTAACCGCCGATCTGCGAGGCGTCATCGAGCAGATTGCGGCCAAAGATGCCGACCAGACGCGGTTTCGGCATGAACGGCGCCAGCGCCAGGAACACGAAATGGCATTTCGGGCAGACGCCGCACCACCGGTTCACCGGGCGCTCGCCGAGGATATGGAAATTTCGGTTGCAGCTCGAGAAATGCGCGTCGTAGCGATCGGTCCGGGCGAACTGCCGCGCCACCGCCAGTTCGCTGAGCGGACGCAGCAGCGAGTAGTACTTCAGATCGGCGGCGACATGACGCTGCACGTGATCGCCGAACGCCTGCTCGAAGGCCCAGCCCTTCGACCACTGGTGATTCACCTCGCCGGTGCCCTCGATCATGCTGCCGTAGCTGGCCGAGCGTTCGTTCGAGAACACCACTTGATCCGCGCCCAGCAGCACCGCCGCGAACACCAGGATCGCGGAATTCACCGCAGTCACCGGAATATGGCCGTTCCACGCGCCCTGGCGGTTGTAATCGAACAATTCCGGGGCGAGCTGGCGGCCGACATTGAGCGTCGGCAGTCCGGTGCGTTCCGCGCAGGCCTTGATCAGCTGCGAACCGCCGATCCAGGTCACCGTCTGTTCGACGCCGATGCCGCGCAGCGCTTCGATGCTGACCAGCGAATCCTTACCGCCACCGATGGCGACCAGCGCGCGTTCGTGCAGATCGAGCGAAACGGCTTTTGTAGGAGGGGCTTCAGCCCCGATCCCTTTCCCCGACAGCACAATCTCGTCAGAGCTCGAGCCTGAAGGCCCTCCTACAGGAAACGCGATCCTGCCGTGCAGGTTCAGGCCGTTGCGGTATGCGAACTCGCCGAGACCGTTGAGATAAATCGTTTCGAGCAGTGCGGCGGTGTCGGCATCGATGTCGTAGCCGTCGATGCGGATGTCCTGCGGCACCGCGGCCTTGTAGTAGCTCACCCCGGTGATCAGGTGCAGCAGGCGCAACGCCTGTTCGGCAGCGGCAGCGCGGGCGTCATCGAGATCGAACGGCGCGCCGGGCACGGTCACGGTTTCAATCAACTCCGGACCGTCGTCGAAGGCATAGACAAGCTGGGCGACGCCGGTCTGCGCATCGAAACTGCAGCGGACGAAACGGAAGGCGCAAATCGCATCGCGCTGGAATTCCCACACCGGGATCTGTGCGTCAGACATCAAGAATTTCCTCTGCCGGCAGCGCCCGCAGGTTGTAGGTATGCGCCATCGCCATGCCGTATGCGCCGGCGTCGGCGATCAGCACGACATCACCCTCGGCGGTCGCCTTGGGCAGCATGCGTGCGCGACCGAACACATCGCTGCTTTCGCAGATCGGACCGACCACGTCGAACGCGGTCGTCGCGTCGTCGTCGATGCGCGACAGATTGTGGATGCCGTGATAGGCGTCGTACATCGCCGGCCGCATCAGCGCGTTCATGCCGCCGTCCAGACCGACGCGGCGCAGGCCGTCCTTCTCGATCACCTGGGTCGCGCGCAGCAGCAGCACGCCGGCTTCGGCGACGAGATAGCGCCCCGGCTCGACGGCGAGGCGGAAGCGCGGGAATGCGGCCTTGATCTCGTCCAGACCAGCGCGCCATGCGGCGATATCGAACGGCCGCGCGTCGGGCGTGTACGGCACCGGCAGGCCGCCGCCGATGTCGAGTGTGTCGACGGTGCCGATCTGCTCCGCGAGACCGGCGAGATCCGCGTAGACATCGCGCCAGTGGCTCGGGTTGTCGATGCCGCTGCCCAGATGCGCATGCAGGGCGACGATCTTCGCGTCCAGCTTGCGCGCTTCGGCGAGGAAGGCGTCGACCCGGGCCAGCGGCAGGCCGAACTTCGCTTCGGCGCCGCCGGTGCGGACTTTCTCGTGATGGCCGTCGCCGCGACCGAGGTCCAGGCGCAGCCAGAACGCGCGGCCACGGAAGGTGTCGGGCCAGCGCTGCAGCGCTTCGACGCTATCGACGGTGATGTTCACGCCGCGCGCGAACGCGGCGTCGTATTCCATGCGCGGCGCGAAGCTCGGCGTGAACAGCACCCGCTGCGGATCGATGTCAGGCAGCGTGGCGAACACATGTTCGACTTCGCCCAGCGATACGCACTCGAAGCCGGAGCCTTCAGCGTCCAGCGCACGCAGGATCTCCAGATGTGCATTGGCCTTCAATGCGTAGAAGCGGCGGTCGATGGCCGTGGTCTCACGCAGCATCCGCGCCCGCGCGCGTACGGTCGGCAGGTGATAGACGTAACGCGGCGTGCTGGCGGCGGCGCGCGCGACGAGGTCGGCCGCATGCGCCAGCCACCACGGCGCCTCGCGCTGCGGTTTGCCGTGCGCGATCTCGGTCCAGCTGGGGCCGAACACGCTCGCGTCCTGCACCGGCATCGCACCGCCGCGGATCAGTTCGCCATGCAGTTCGTTCAACAGGCCGTCGGCGTCGGCTTCATCGATGACGAAGGTCAGATTGAGATCGTTCGAGGACTGCGAGATCAGGTGCACACGCTCGCGGCCGAAGGTCGCCCACACGTCCGACAGTTTGTGCAGCAGCGAACGCATGCCGCGGCCGACCAGGGTGATCGCCGCGCACGGCGCGATCACCTTCACCCGGCAGACTTCCGACAGATCCGCGGACAGCTCCGCGAGCACGTCGCTGCTGACCAGATTCTCGCTGGGATCGAGCGAAACGGTGACGTTGGTTTCGGACGAGCCGATGAGATCGATCGACAGGCCGTGGCGCTTGAAGCGCTCGAACACATCGGCGAGGAAGCCGACCTGTTGCCACATGCCCATGCTTTCCATCGACACCAGCACGATGCCGTTGCGACGGCTGATCGCCTTCACGCCCGGCACGGTCGCGGCATTGCCGTCGATCCGCGTGCCCGGCAATTCGGGGCGTTCGGTATCGAGGATCGCCATCGGCACGCCGCTGTCGCGGCACGGCGCGATCGAGCGCGGATGCAGCACCTTGGCGCCGGTGGTCGCGATTTCCTGCGCCTCGGCGTAGTCCAGACGGGCCAACAAACGCGCGTCGGGCACTTCGCGCGGATTCGCGCTGAACATGCCGGGCACGTCGGTCCAGATTTCCACGCGCTGCGCTTTCAACAATGCGCCGAAATACGCGGCGGAGGTATCGGAACCGCCGCGGCCGAGAATGGCGGTGGCGCCGTCGGCGTGACGGGCGATGAAACCCTGCGAGATCAGCATCCGCGACGGCTGCGTCGCGAATCGCTGCGGGAAATTCCGCTGCACGCCATCCTGTTGCACGCCATCCTTCCGCGTCCCGGCATTGTCGCGGTACTCGCAGTTCACCGAGAGCCGCTGCGCCCAGGCGCTGGCGTTCGGCAGCGACACCGCCGACAGCCAGTCGCGGGCGTCGCACCAGCCGAAGTCGAGCCCCTGTGCGCGGAGATAGGCGGCGCCGAGCGTCGACGACAGCAATTCGCCCTGCGCCAGCACTTCGGCCTGCCAATCGAGACTGCGCGTGGCCGCGCGCGGATCGACGCCGAGCGCGCCCAGGATCGCGAGGCGTTCGCCCAGCACGGCGTCCGGATCCAGATCGAGTTCCGCGCAGAAGCTGCGATGACGCGCGACCAACGCCTCGATGCGCGCATCGATCTCCCGGCCGTCGGCGATCGCCGTCAGTTCGTTGGTGACGCCCGACAGCGCCGACACCACCACTAGGACACGATTCTGCGCGGCATGCGCATCGCCCTCGTCCGCGCGTTTCTTCGCCAGCCGGCCGATGGTGTCCCAGCGGTGGCGACGCGACACGGACGTGCCGCCGAATTTGAGCACGATCCAGCGGGGATCGGCAGAGTGCGTCTCGGGCATCAGGGGTCGGGCTTGGTTAGACTGAAGGAGCCGGCGCATGGCCGGACCCGTCATTCTATTCGACCCGGACCGTTGCCATGATGGCCCTTCGTTATCTGCAGATGGATGTGTTCGCCGACCGCCCGGGCGCCGGCAACGCGCTCGGCGCCGTGCTTGATGGCGCGCGGTTCGACCCCGCACGGATGCAGGCCTTCGCGGCATGGACCAATCTGTCCGAAACCATCTTCCTGCTGCCGCCGACCGTCGCCGGCGCCGATTACCGCGTCCGCATCTTCACGCCCTGCCAGGAACTTCCCTTCGCCGGCCACCCCAGCGTCGGTGCGGCCTGGGCAGCGATCGAAGCCGGAATGATTCCACCCGGGAAGACTCGACTGGTGCAGGAATGCGCGGCCGGCCTGCTGCCGGTGCGGATCGATACCGTCGGCGACCTGCCTTCCCCGGACGCGCGCGTCCCGAACGTGCGTGCGCCGCGGGCGCGACGCATCGGCGGCATTGAACTGGCGCCGACGCTGCTCCCGGCAGCGGTCCGCAACATGCGCCTCGGCGCACTCGAACCCGCACTCTGGGACAACGGCCCGCGCTGGTGGCTGCTGGAACTCGCCGACGCCGACGCCGTTCGCGGGCTGCGGCCCGATCCCGCCGCCATCGCGGCGCTGACTGCGGCGACCGGCGCAGTCGGCTTAGCGGTGCATGCCGCCGATCCGCGCGATGGTCATCACCTTGCGGTGCGCGCCTTCTGCCCGGCCGACAATATTCCCGAAGACC
>JAYUUH010000075.1:0-2071 GCA_043754745.1 Lysobacter sp. | reverse complement strand
GGCCACTTCGGTCTCGGGAGGATCGACGGCGACTTCGAGCGTGCCCGTGGGGCCTGGCAGGGTTAGAGCGGCGGCAGTGGTCGGAAAGGCGGGAGCGGTCATGCGTCGATGATAGCCGGCCAGACCTTCAGGGCTTCCGCAGCCTGAAACCGACCACCAATGGATCGTGGTCGGAACTGCGCCAGGGGGCGCGGTCGCCGGGCCGGGTCTGGTAGCCGCGGCTGTCGGGTTCATCGGCATTGCTGTGCCATTCCGCCGCGCCGACCACGCGCGCGGCCAGCGCCGGGCTGAGCAGGGCGTGGTCGAGCCGACCGGTCAGGCCGTCGTAGACGTAGCTGTACGGTGCCGGCCCGCGCTGACCGGCGAAGGCGTCGCGCCAGTCGGCGGCAGTCAGTGTCCGGATCGGATCTTCCATGCTGTAGGCATTCAGATCGCCGACGATCATCGCAAGATCGCTGCCGGAGCCGGTCGGATCGGTGCGCAACCAAGCGTCGAGGCGGCGCGCGGATTCGGTGCGGGTCGCGTTCCAGCAGCTCTGGCCGTCCTTCTGGTCGGCATCGGCGCCGCTGGCATTGCCGCAGTTTTTGGATTTGAAGTGATTGGCCACGACCGTGAAGGCCGGGCCGGTGGCTGCGCGGAAGGTCTGCGCCAACGGCGGTCGGTTGCGGGTGCCAAACAGATCATCGGTCAGCGTCGCCGCCGTGCCCACCGGCGAGACCCGGGAGGCGCGATAGATCAGGCCGACCCGGATCTGATCGCCGCTCTGGTCGGCGTCGGTGACGATGGCGCGCCAGTCGCCGCCGCCGGCATTCAACATATCGATGACCGATCCGACGCTGGAATCCGGACCGAAGCCGCCGTTCAAAGCGTCGATCAGGGTCGCGATCGACGATTCCGGGCCGAAGCCATCGTTCTCCACTTCCATCAGTGCGGCGATATCCGGGTCCAGCGCTTGAATGGTCGCGACCAACCGGGCGAGCTGGGTCTGCAGTTCGGCCGGATTGCGCGCGCCGCGGGGGGTGGGAAATCCGCCGCCCTGGCCGTCGCCGTTGAAGAAATTCTCGAGATTGAAGCTCGCGATGCGCACATCGCCGCCGACCTTCGGTGCCGGCGGCGGTGTCATGCGCTTGAACGTGGGCTTCGCGGTGAGCTGCAACCGGTAGCCGCCGCCGCGCTGGTCGACAATGCCTTCGACCCTGGACAGCCGCGTGCCGGTGCGCGGCAGGCCGGTGTTCGGCAGATACCAGATCGAGGCCGGCTGCTCGGCGTCGCTGCCATCGTCCAGACGCAGCGTGCGCCGCGCGTTTTCTGCCGCCAGTGCGCGCGCGGCGTCCCCGGGCAACACCGCATCGGAGGGCGCGCGCAGGCGTTCTCCGAAATTGACCATCAATTCGCCGAATTTACCGGCGCGATGGGTGCCGGCTACGGTCAGCGGCGCGGTCAGCCGCATGCGCATGTTTTCGTAGCGTTCCCAGTCGCCGGAGGGGCTGGGGATGGCGACACTGCGGATCTTGCCCTTCCCGAGCGGTGTGACGGCCATCGACTGCAGGGCGGTACGGGTGCCGTTACCCGCATTCAGTTCGACCACCGTACCGCGGACGCGGACGCGCTGTCCGGCCGTTGGCGCTTCTCCACTGGCCACGAACAGGGCGTCGGAGGTCGCTGCGTTCCCGTCGCCGGCATCCTGCAGGAACCAGCCTCCCAAGCCATTGCCGAAAACGGCCGTGACCACCCCTTCGACCACAACCTCCTGACCCGCCAGCGGACTGCGCTCGCCCGTGCCCTGGATCTCGCCGATGGCGATCGGCGTGTCCTGCGCCGATGCGGCGGTCGCGGCGAACAGGCCGCCGAAGCAGAGCAGCGACAGCGAAGACGGAAATGAACGGCGCATGCGGCTGATGTCCAAAAGATCGATCTCTGGAGGCGGAACGGACAACGCCGCCCGGAGGCGGCGTTACTGATTCAAACCAGCTGAAGCGTGGGCGTCGGGCTCAGACCTGATCCAGCATCCAGTCGACGGTCGCCTTGACCTGATCGTCGGTCAGGGCCGGGTTGCCGCCCTTGGCCGGCA
>JAYUUH010000074.1:0-6088 GCA_043754745.1 Lysobacter sp. | reverse complement strand
CTGTTCTTCGTGGTGTGGACGGCGATGCTGACCGTCTCGATCGCGCCCTACGACGGCGAGTCCAAGGTCGATCCGCAGGGCTGGACCAGCGATCCGAGCGGGATGATGGTGGCGGCGCGCGAGTTCAGCCGCGTGCGCGAGGCGCAGACCGGCAAGCCGCTGCCGTTCGGCTTCAATCTCGGCGGCGATGCGACGACGGCGGACAGCGCGCGTTTCGACTGGCCGGCCTGGCATCCCGGCGGCAAGGTCGTGGTCAGCCGCGCGTTGTGGCTGGCGCTGGCGATGCTGCTCACGCTGGCGGCCGCGCCGCTGCTGGACTGGGCCGCCGCGCGCGGCCTGTCGACAGCGAAGGCGCGCTCGGGCGCCGGCCGCTCGATGCGCTGGCTGAACCGGCTGCTGGATCCGTTCGCGCTCGGGTCGTTGGGGATCCTGACAGTGGCCGAACTGAAACTCGCGCTGCGCCAGCGCCCGGTCTGGTGGTGGCTCGCCGCGCTCGGCGCACTGGGCGCGCAGACCTTCGCACCCGACGAAGGCATGCGCATGGCGCTGATGCTGGTGTGGCTGCTGCCGCTGGATGTGCTGTCTCGCGGCGTGCTGCGCGAACGCGACCATGGCACGGGCGGATTGGTCTTCACCGCCCCGCAGGCGCTGTCGCGGCTGCTGGCGGCGCGGTTCCTGGTCGGATTCTCGATGCTGTTCGCGCTGAGCCTGCCGGCGATGCTGCGGTTGCTGGGCAGCGAACCGCTGGCCGCGCTCGCGGCGGTGACCGCGATCGTCTCGATCGCCAGCTGGGGCCTGTGCCTGGGCGCGCTGTGCCGCAACGCCCGGCCGTTCGAGCTGGTGATGATCGGCGCGGTCTACATCTGCATGCAGGGTGCGACGCTGTTCGCCGTCGCCAGCCAGCCGACGTGGACCCTGACGGTCCACGGCATTGGCCTGCTGCCGGCCTGGCTGCTGCTGATGTGGGCGTGGCCGCGGCTGGCGCGGCGTTGAGCCGCGGCGGCGCACGCCCTGGCGGGAGTACACTTCCGCCATGCGCACGCTCCCGCTCCTGCTGCATGTCCTGCTGAGCCTCGCCCTGGTGGCGAACGGCATCGGCACGGCGATGGCGGCGGCGCACGCGGGCTGCGTCCACTCGGCGACGGTTGCTGCCGAGTCTTCCCCTGCCGACGTGACCGGGCAGGCGGTCGCCGAACCTCCCTGTCATGGCGACATGGCGCCGGAACCGACGTCGCCCATGGACGCTATCGCGCATCACGGCGGTCTTGGCGGTCCCGGCGACGAATCGTCCGCCAATGCGCAGGGCGGCGGCGATGAGTGCGACGGCGGCTGCGACTGCGACTGCACGGCCCATTGCCAGGCCGCGCTGATGCCGCCGACGCTGCTGCTGCACGCCTCCGCCCGTATCGCGCATGCGCAGAGTTCCACGTACACCCATGCGGCGCCCACGTTGCCGCATCCGGTCCGACCTCCCATCGGCTGAGCGGCTCCCTCGCGCCCGTCCGGGCACCGTCGTCGTGCGCATCGCGCACCTGTTCCGATCCGATCAGCGATCGATCCGTTGCGAATGATCCTGTTCCGCCGCTGCGGACAGCGGTCGTTCTGGAGTTTGTTCATGTCTTCCTCTTCATTCCCTGGCGGCGTCTCGCGTCGTCGTTTCGTGCAGGGGCTCGCCGCGGGCGGCGCCCTCGCCGCCTTCGGCTGGCCGCGCTTCGGCGCCGCCGCCGCGCCGGTGCTGACCGGCACCGATTTCGATCTGACCATCGGCGAGTCGCCGGTGAACTTCACCGGCCGCACGCGCATCGGCGTGGCGGTCAACGGCTCGGTGCCGGCGCCGACGCTGCGCTGGCGCGAAGGCACCACGGTCGAACTGCGCGTGAGCAACCGATTGCCGCCGAATTCGATCCACGGCCGCCAGACCTCGATCCACTGGCACGGCATCCTGCTGCCGGCGAACATGGACGGCGTGCCGGGCATGAGTTTCGACGGCATCGGCCCGGGCGAAACCTATCGCTACCGTTTCGATCTGCGCCAATCCGGCACCTACTGGTATCACAGCCATTCCGGTTTCCAGGAACAGGCCGGGCTGTACGGCGCGCTGATCGTCGACGCCATCGAACCCGAACCCTTCGACTATCAGCGCGATCACGTGGTGCTGCTCAGCGACTGGACCGATCTGGCGCCTGCCGATCTGTACGCGCGGCTGAAGAAAATGCCCGGCCACGACAACTACGGCAAACGCACCGTGGGCGATTTCCTGCGCGATGCGCGCCGCGACGGACTCGGCGCCACGCTGCAGGACAGGAAAATGTGGGGCGAGATGCGGATGACGCCGACCGATCTGTCGGACGTGAACGCGAATACCTACACGTATCTGATCAACGGCACCACATCGCTGGGCAACTGGACCGGTCTGTTCTCGCACGGGGAAAAGGTGCGGCTGCGCGTCATCAACGGCTCGGCGATGACCCATTTCGACATGCGCATCCCCGGACTGTCGATGACCGTGGTCGCGGTGGATGGGCAGTACGTGCATCCGGTGTCGATCGAGGAATTCCGGATCGCGCCGGCGGAAACCTTCGATGTCATCGTGACGCCAAGCGGGCAGGACGCGTTCGCGATCTTCGCCCAGGATCTCGGCCGCACCGGTTACGTCAGCGGCACGCTCGCGGTGCGCGAAGGTCTGCGCGCGCCGGTGCCGCCGGTGGATCCGCGACCGATCCTGAGCATGGCGGACATGGGGCATGGCGGGATGGATCACGCCGGCATGAATCATGGAAGCATGGACCACAGCGGCCACGACATGTCCGCGAAGAAAGACATGCCGATGAAAGGCATGGAAGGCGGCTGCGGCGCGAACATGCACGGTTCGATGTCGGGCGGCATGCAGGCGCATCCCGCCAACGAAACCGGCAACCCGCTGGTCGACATGCAGACCATGACGCCGACGCCGAAACTCGACGATCCTGGTATCGGCCTGCGCGACAACGGTCGCAAAACATTGAGTTACTCGATGCTGCGCAGCCTGTTCGACGATCCCGACGGCCGCGATCCCGGCCGCGATGTCGAACTGCATCTCACCGGGCACATGGAGCGTTTCGCGTGGTCGTTCGACGGCGAGAAGTTCGCGAGCGCGGAACCGCTGCGCCTCAACTACGGCGAACGCATGCGCATCGTGCTGGTGAACGACACGATGATGACCCATCCGATCCATCTGCACGGGCTGTGGAGCGATTTGGAAGACGCGAACGGCGACTTCATGGTCCGCAAGCACACCGTCGACATGCCGCCCGGCACGAAGCGCGCGTATCGCGTGCGCGCCGATGCGCTCGGACGCTGGGCCTACCACTGCCATCTGCTGTATCACATGGAAGCGGGGATGATGCGCGAAGTGCGGGTGGAGGCATGAACGCCATGCACCCCAGACATCGCATCGCCGCACTCGCCGTTGCGCTCGCGTGCGCGGCGGGCGTCGCGCAGGCGCAGCAGCACGATCACGCCGCGATGCCGGCCAAGCCCGCGGCCGCTGCGGCAGAGAACGAAGATCGCTCGACGATGGACCACGGCGCGATGGATCATGCCGGGATGGATCATGCCGGGGCGAACGACTCGGGCATGGATCATTCAAGCATTGATCATTCGAGCATGGATCACTCCGGCATGAACCATGCGGACATGGACCATTCGAGCATGGACCATTCGCAACGCAAGAGCGATGCGCCGCAAGTCCCGCGCACGCCCATCCCGCCGATCACCGATGCCGATCGCGAAGCGGCGAAACCGCCCGCGCACGGCCACCACCACGGCGACGGTGTGTTTTCTTATCTGCTGTTCGACCGCCTGGAAGTATGGGATGCCGATTCCGATGCCGGCCAGGCCTGGGAAGCGCAGGGCTGGATCGGCACCGACCGGCATCGCCTGTGGCTGCGCAGCGAAGGCGAGCGCGAGGGCGGCCACACCGAAAGCGCAGATGTCGAAGTGCTTTACGGCCGGCCGGTCGCGCGCTGGTGGGATCTGGTCGCCGGCGTGCGCCACGACATCGCGCCCGGCAACGGCGAGAGCTTCGCGGCCATCGGCGTGATGGGCATGGCGCCGCAGAAATTCGAGATCGAAGCCACCGTGTATCTCGGCGCATCCGGGCAAACCGCCGCGCGCGTCGAAGCCGAATACGAACTGTTGCTCACCAACCGCCTGATCCTGCAGCCGGTCGTCGAAGTGGAATGGCACGGCAAGCGCGATGCGGCGCGCGGCATCGGCAGCGGATTGGGCACGGTGGAAGCCGGCCTGCGCCTGCGCTACGAATTCACCCGCCGGTTCGCGCCGTACGTCGGTCTAGTGCACGAACGCAGCTTCGGCGCGACCGCCGACTTCATGCGCGACGAAGGCGAAGCGACGCGCGACACCCGCGTGGTCGCGGGGGTGCGGTTCTGGTTCTGAGCATCCGGATTCTTATAAGCCTGCGGTTGAAAGCGAGCGCCCACGGATATCCCGGAAGCGCTCGCTCATTCCAACGCAATGATGCGTTTACACCACGTGCCAGGACCAGCCTAACCATTTGGGGGAGTAATTGCAGCGGTACTTGGTCACGCGCAACCGATACGTTCCTGTCGTCGGCGCGACGAAATCGACGATCTCGTAGGTGTTGTCCCAGCTGTAGGAGCCCGCGACGACGTTGCCGCCAGGACCGATGATCTGCATGTCCAGATCCGCACCCGGACGACTCGCATACGTGAAGTTGAAGGCCGACGTATTGGCGTCCCAAGCCATGGCGACGCGCGCACGCCGGTTTCCGGGCAATGTGTACGTGCTGACATCCAGGTAGTACGGCATACCGCAGCTGTAGCCTATCCCGCCCCACGTACCGGTGTTGCCGACAGCCACTCGCGTGGCCCGGGTCGCATTGACGCCGCCGGCGCCATCGAACTCGCTCAAGCGCGCGGAGCCTTCGATATTGCTAGTCGCTGTCGCCATGACGATGGCTTTCACCGACTCCGGCCAGATCGTCAATCCTGCGTTAGCGCGCATCATCAGCGCGGTCTGGCCGGTCACCATCGGCGCCGCGAAACTGGTGCCGCTGTTGAATCCCAGGCCGTTGCCACTGGTCATCTGGATATTGCTGCCGGGCGCCGCGACTTCCGGCTTTTCGCGATCGCCGTGCTGGGAGTTCGGGTCGCGCCAACTGGAGAAATTCGAGATCGCCCAAGGCGAGACGCGATCGTTGAACGAACCGACCGTGATCACGTTGTACGCCAGGCCCGGTGTGCCGACATTGCCCGTGCCCGTACCGAATGGCGGATTGTTGTTGCCCGCGGCCACCACCACAGTGCGCCATCCATCTTCCACGATCGTGTCGTAGAAACGATCGAACGAGCTGACGTTGCGGTTGCCGTCTCTGCCGAAGCTCAGATTCAACGCGCGCGCAATCCAGGGCGATGCCAACGCTCGATTCGTCGCATTGCGCAGTTGCGTTTCGTTGCCTCCGCAGGAACCTCCCGTCCACAAAGCCGCACCCGGAGCGATGCCGCGCTGCGTCCCGTGGGTGCTGCGGATCGCACCCGCGACATTCGTTCCATGGTTGTTGTAACAACTGTCGATATTGTCCTGAAAAACGCCCGAAAGCCACGGATTTCCCAGATTGATGCGACCGCCTACTTCGACCTGGGCCACACGTACGCCCTGACCGGTATTGCCGGTGGCGTGCACCGGATACGCCGCGATCGAATTTCCGGAAATCGTCAACTTGTTGTCGAAGGTTTCCGCCTGATAGATCGTCGAAACGTCCGCCCATTCGCTGATGCGGCGGACATCCTTGGCGGGGATCGACACGGAGATCGAGGGCGTCAGTTCATCGGCTTCCGCACGGAGCCCTTCGGCTTCCAGCTGGGACACCAGTCTCTCGGTCGATTCCTTGGCAATGCTGGCCCGCTCGGCATCCAATTGCGCATACAGGCTGTCGATCTGCTTGTCGTCCAGCGAGGACCGCGAATCGGGACGACTCAGGGACACATCGCGCGACTGCTTCGCCCAGAGCACGACATCCACCAAGGCACCGGGATCGGTATTCGCGATCCTGTCGACGAGACGCTTG
>JAYUUH010000073.1:0-2076 GCA_043754745.1 Lysobacter sp. | reverse complement strand
ATCTGTTCCTGGGCATGATTTCCGGCACCAGCGCCGACGGGATCGATGTCGCCATCGCCCGTTTCCACGACGCCGAGGCGGATCGCGCACCGCGCGCCGACGTGCTGTTCGGCCACACCTATCCCTGGGATGCCGACCTGCGGGCCGTGCTGGTCGAGCTGGGGCAGCATGCGCCCAAGCTGAGCCTGGACGAGATCGGCGAGCTGGACGTGCGCATTGGCGCGGCGTTCGCCGCCGCCGCCGCGCAGGCGATCCGCGACAGCGGCGTGCGGCACGGAGACATCGCCGCGATCGGTTCGCACGGCCAGACCCTGCGCCATCGCCCCGACGGCCGCCGCCTCGACGGCGTGCATCGCTTCACGCTGCAGTTGGGCGACGCCAATCTCATCGCCGAAGCCACCGGTATCCGCACCGTCGCCGATTTCCGCCGTCGCGATGTCGCCGCCGGCGGTCACGGCGCACCGCTGCTGCCGGCGCTGCATGCGGCGCTGCTGTCGTCTCCGGCGGAGGATCGCGCTGTGCTGAATCTCGGCGGCATCGCCAATCTCACCCTGCTGCCCGCTGGCGACTCGGATGGACAGGACGTGCGCGGCTTCGACACCGGGCCGGCGAACGGGCTGATGGACGCCTGGTGCCTGCGCCACACCGGTGCGGGATTCGACCGCGGCGGCGCGTTCGCCGCGGGCGGGCGCGTCGACGGCGCGCTGCTGGCGCGCCTGCTCGACGAGCCGTGGTTCGCGCTACCGCCGCCGAAATCGACCGGCCGCGACCAGTTCCACTTGGGCTGGGTCGAATCGAAACTCGGCGGCGGCGAATCGCCGGCCGACGTGCAGGCGACGCTGCTCGCCTTGACCGCGTCTACCGTCGCCGACGCCCTGCGCGCCACCCTGCCCGGCGCCGCACGGGTGATCGGCTGCGGTGGCGGCGTCCAGAATCCGATCCTGATGCGCGCGATTGCCGATGCGCTGCCGGGGATCGCAGTCGAATCCACCGCGGCGCACGGCATCGACCCGGATGTGGTCGAAGCCCTGGGCTTCGCCTGGCTGGCACGGCAGACCGTGCTGGGACGGCCGGGCAATCTGCCCAGCGTCACCGGCGCGGCGGGGCCGCGGGTGCTCGGCGCGATTTATTGGCCGTGATTCGATTTTTTTAATTGGATTTTGTAGAGCGGCCTTCAGGCCGGCCCAGGCAGAACCCGGCCGGCCACGACATCAGGGCCGTGCCCACGGCTGACGAAAACGGAAACGGTTGCGTATCGGAAGCAGCGGCCTGAAGGCCGCTCTACAAAACTATTCGCGACTTCCCAGCTTCGAGCCCACCGGCACGTCCTGCAGGAAGCGCTCCAGCTCGCTCGAATCGAATTTCGCGGGCGGCGGCTCCGGCCCCGCCTCCGGCGGCCGGTCGCCGACCCGTCCGATCAGCGAGAAACCCGGATCGTTGGGCACGGTTTCCAGCGCGGCGATCACCGACTGCATCACATCGGACTCGGAGCCGTCGAAACGCAGCGCGCCGCCCTCGCTCGCGTACAGCCCGCGCTCGATCAGGTGCAAGATCGTCTCGTGCACGTCCCAGCCGTTGGTGCGCGCGACCTTGCGGATGCGCTCGGCCAGCATGGGATCGATATCGCGGAGCACGAGGTCGGTCATGGCGATACGGCGGCCGGGGCCGCGGCGGCGATCCTCGCGTTGCGGACCAGCCAGAAGCACAGCAGCAGCGCGGGAATGCCGATCAGCGCGGTGCCGATAAAGAAGATCGCGTAGGCATCGAGCAACGCGTGCGATTTGGCGAGGCCGTCCACCGCCGCGCCCGACAGGCCTTTCAGGAATTTACCCGGCATCGCATAGAACGAACTCAACAACGCGTACTGCGTGGCGGTGTAGCCGAGCGTGGTCAGGCTGGACATGTAACCGACCAGCGCCACGCCCGCGAAGCCGGCGCTGAAATTGTCGATCGCCATCACCGCGGAGAAGACCTGCGGGTCGGCGCCGTGGTAGGCGAGATATGCGAACGCGAGATTCGACGCCGGGCCGACCACCGCGCCGATCATCAGCGTGGTGACGAAGCCCAGGCGCAGGG
>JAYUUH010000072.1:0-6106 GCA_043754745.1 Lysobacter sp. | reverse complement strand
CGCGAACTGCTGTTCGACCGCGATATCGAATTCCGCATCTATCGCTCGCTGCCGACCGCGCGCGTCGCGGCCGCCGCGGCGCAGCTGCGCGTACCGGTGGCCTTCATCGCTGGACGAAGGTCGCGCGAAGTACGCCACGTCGGCCTGCGCGCGACCCGGGCGCTGGTCGGACCACGCCTGGCCTGGACCGCGGGCAGTCATCTGTTTCCGATGGAAACGCCGGACGAGACCGCAACGCTGATCCGCGCGGCGATCGGGACGATGCGCGGAACGGCCACGACGGGAGAGCGCGCATGAGCGACGACGACAAGGACGCCGACAGCGGCGCGACCGGCAATGCAGAGTTCCTGCTGCGCCACGCCGCGTCCGGCCGCATCGGTCTGGTCGCGGGCGGCGACGCGATCAGCCACCTGATCCGCCAGGCGCAGTCGCCGCTCACGCGCGACGGCCACCGCAGCCTGTGGTCGCACGCCTTCCTCTTCAGCGAGCGCCGCAGCGACGGCCGGTGGTGGGTGATCGAGTCCGACCTCGACATGCGCTACAAGCAGATGCGGCTCGGGGTGCAGGAAAACCGCATCGACCGCTATTTCGATGCCGACGAATTTCCTAACCTCGCCGTACTCGACTTCGGTCTGGACGACGCGCAGACGCGGCAGGTGGTCACTGCGGGATTGGACCTGCTGTCGGGGCTCACCCGCTATTCGCTGAGCGAGCTCATCGGCACGATGTTCGCGATGCGCAGCCGCCGCCTGCGCAAACGCGACAATCTGCTGGCGAAGGAAGGCGCGCTGTACTGCTCGGCGATGGTCCAGCACTGCTACGCCGCAGCGGGCCTCCATTTGTTGCCCGAGGTGTCCGGCAAGAACCTGGCGCCGCACGACATCGCGGATTCGGCGCTGCCGCACCAGTCCTACCGGCTGGTTCGCGATCTCGGCGTGTCGTCGCTGCGCGAGTTCGCGCATCGCGCCGAGGCGCTGCTGGCGACGCCGGTGGAAGACCTGTTCTGAAACCACGCGGAATTCCGCAACACCCATGAAATCGCGCTTTTTGTAGGAGCGCCGGGAGGCGCGAAGCCCGCAAAACCTGCCTTCGGATGTCACCTGCCATCCATAGATCGGATGACCGTTGGCGGCGCTCTGCAACGCCGCGGGCTTCGCGCCTTGACCAGCCATTCGGCTGTTAAGAGCCGGCGCTGCTACAGAACAGCAGCGGCGCGAGGCGCCAACCACCACCGCCAACGCGTATTACCAGACGAGGTCGTCCGGCACCGGCCCAGCACGAAAACAAGATGCCGAGGCAATCGAGCCGCGCCTGCGGCTGACAAGCTCACCGCGACAGGGTCGAAACATCGTTTACCAAACGAGATCGTCCGGCACTTTGTACTGCGGATCTGCATAGGGATCCTCTTCCGCGGTCGCGTTCGGATCCACTTTCAAGGCAATTGCCTGCGGGAAGATCGTTTCGGTCTGCGAAAGCAGTTCGGCGGTCACCAGCATGTAGCGGCCGTCGAGCTGGACCACGCCCAGTTCGCCGGCGTTGAGCTGCTTGAGCTGGGCCTCGTTGACGTAGATGCGCTTGATCTTGTTGCCGTATTCGAAATGGCGGGCGATGTCGGCGGCCGGATCGTTCAGACCCTTGTCCTTCACCAACTCGGCAAACTTCGCCTTGGCTTCGCGACGCACACGGGCTTCTTCCTGCTTCACCCGTTCGGCTTCGATCCGCTCTTCCTTCTCGCGCTGGGCGCGGATGGCGTAGGCCTTGGCGAGATCGATTTCCTCCTGCGAACGCGGCTTGCGCTGCTGCTGCGCGCCGGCGTTCTGCTGCGGACGGCCACCACCCGGACGCGCCGGGCGATTGCCGGGGTTCGCGCCCGGCTTGGCGCCGGGCCGCGCGTCGGGTCTGCCGTCGGGGTTGCTGCCCGGCCGCGGGTTCGCACCGCTGCTGTTCGGCCTGCCGCCATGCGGCTTGGCCTTCGGATTGGCATTGGGATGCGGCCCGCGCTGCGCCTCGTTGGGCGGACGCGCGGGCTTCTCGGGTTTGGGCGCGGGCTTGAAGCCGAGACCCAGCAATTGGTCGCGAAGCGTATCGCTCATGGCATTGGTATCGGCAGTCGTCGGATCAGGCGTTCTGATCAGTAATGAGGGGGCGGCGGTTCGTCGGCCGGATTGGCCATCGAATCCCCGCGGTTGGTCTTGAGTTCTTCCAATACTCGACGCAGCAGATCGGCGCTGCGCGCAGCTTCCGAACGCAGGTCGGCCAAGGCGTCGCTCAGTTCCTGCAGCGTGTGTTCCTGGAACACCAGACGGGTTTCCAGTTCGACTACGCGCGCTTCGAGCGCGTCGGAAGTCGTCATGTCAGCGCAGCCTTCATATCAGCGAATGAGGATCGAGCGACCGCGCCCGATGCCGTAATAGGCCAGACCCGCGGCTTCGATCTCGGCCGGATCGTAGAGATTGCGGCCATCGAACACCACGGCGTCCTTCAGCGCGGCGCGCAGTTTGGCGAAATCCGGGCTGCGGAACTGCTTCCATTCGGTCACCACCACCAGCGCATCCGCTCCGCGCAGCGCGTCGTGGGCATGCTCGCACAGGGCCAGATCGGGGCGTTCGCCGAAAATACGCCCCGCCTCATGGCTGGCTTCGGGATCGAAGGCGCGCACGCTGGCGCCCGCGTCCCACAGCTGCTGCAGCAGCCTGCGGCTGGACGCTTCGCGCATATCGTCGGTGTTCGGTTTGAACGCCAATCCCCACACCGCGAACGTCTTGCCATGCAGGCTTTCCTCGCCGCCGTAGTGGCGCACGATCAATTCGTAGAGATGGCCCTTCTGGCGCTGGTTCACCGCTTCCACCGAATCCAGTAATTCGGCCCGGTAGCCGTGCTGGTGCGCGGTGCGGGCCAGCGCCTGCACGTCTTTCGGGAAGCAGGAGCCGCCATAGCCGGCGCCGGGATAGATGAAGTGCCAGCCGATGCGCGGATCGGAACCGATGCCCTGCCGCACCATTTCGATATCGGCGCCCACCTGTTCGGCGATGTTCGCGATCTCGTTCATGAAGCTGATCTTGGTCGCCAGCATCGCGTTGGCGGCGTACTTGGTCAGTTCGGCCGAACGCACGTCCATCACCACGATGCGCTCGTGGCTGCGGTTGAACGGCGCGTACAGGCGCTTGAGCTTTTCGATCGCGGCCGGACTGTCGGCACCGATCACGATGCGGTCGGGACGCATGCAGTCCTCGACCGCCGCGCCTTCCTTCAGGAATTCGGGATTGGACACCACGTCGTAGGCGACATCGGCGCCGCGTGCGGCCATGGCGTCGGCGATGGCGGCACGGACCTTGTCGGCGGTGCCGACCGGCACCGTGGATTTATCGACGACCACGGTCGGACGCTGCAGATGGGTGCCGATGGTGTTCGCCACCGTCAGCACGTATTGCAGATCGGCGCTGCCGTCCTCGTCGGGCGGCGTGCCGACGGCGATGAAGATCACGTCGCCGTGCGCGATCGCATCGGCGGCGTCGGTGGTGAAATCCAGCCGGCCTTCGGCGTGGTTGGACTTGACCATCGGTTCCAGGCCGGGCTCGTAGATCGGGATCACGCCGCGGCGCAGGCCTTCGATCTTGGCCGCGTCGATATCGACGCAGACCACGTGGTGTCCGACTTCGGCCAGACAGGTTCCGGTGACCAGACCCACATAGCCGGTGCCGAAGATGGTGACGCGCATGAGGGCCTCGCAGTGCTTTCCAGTGCGATGCGCCACCGCAGCGAGCGGTGGCGCATCGGTTGTCGCGGTCGTCGCACCGTTACGGCTTGACGATCTCGATCAGTTCGACGTCGAACACGAGGGTCGCGTTCGGCGGGATCGGGCCGCCCGGGGTGCCCTGTTCGCCGTAGCCGAGCTTCGACGGGATCCACAGCTTGTACTTGCTGCCGATCGGCATCAGCTGCAGCGCCTCGGTCCAACCCGGCACCACCGAATTCAGCACGAACTGGGCGGGCTCGCCGCGATCGACCGAGCTGTCGAACTTGGTGCCGTCGAGCAGCGTGCCGGTGTAATGCACCTTCACCGAATCGCTCGCCGTCGGCTTCGCGCCCTTGCCGGGGGTCAGGATCTGGTACTGCAGACCCGAAGCGGTGGTCACCACGCCCGCCTTCTTGCCGTTCTCGGCCAGGAACTTGGCGCCGGCTTCGACGTTCTTCTTGCCCTGCGCTTCCATCTCGGCCTGCTTCTTGGCCGCTTCTTCCTGCTGCTTGACCTGCATCTTCGCTGCGAAGGCCTGCATCACCTTCATCGCCTGTTCTTCGTTGAGCAGCGGCTTCTTGTCGGCGAAGACGTCGTTGATGGCGCGCTGCAGGGTGGCCATGTCCACTTCGTCCTTCATCGGCTTCAGCGACTTGGCGATGTCCATGCCGATCATGTAACTGACCTGCTCTTTCTCGGTCGGCAGGCCGGCGACCTTTTCGGCGCCGTCCTTGCCGGCTTCATTAGTTTTGGCATCGGTCTTCGCGGCGCCGGCGGCATCCTTTTCGATCGGCTTGCAGGCGACCAGCGCAAGCGCGCATGAGGCCGTGGCGACGGCGAGGGTGAGATTACGCGACAGTTTCATCAACAGGGACTCCTGGGTGGGTACGCGCGGCCACGGCAGCGCAGGAAAGGTTTGGGGGATCGGAAGACGGTGTTTGATCGATGCGGGAGCCCATCGATTCGGGAAATCGGTGGAATTCGCAGGATCAAGAATCAGAGGATACCGAGCAGTTCGACTTCGAACACCAGCATGGCGTTCGGCCCGATCGGGCCGCCGGGCGTTCCCTGCGCGCCGTAGGCCAGCTTGCCGGGGATCCAGAATCGGTACTTGCTGCCGACCGGCATCAGCTGCAGGCCCTCGGTCCAGCCCGGGATCACCTGGCTTACGCCGAATTCGGTGGGCTCGCCGCGGTCGATCGAGCTGTCGAACTTGGTGCCGTCGAGGAGCGTGCCGGTGTAGTGGACACGCACGAACGCCTCGGCGGTCGGCTTGGCGCCCGAGCCCGCGGTGAGAACCTGGTACTGCAGGCCCGACGCGGTGGTGACCACGCCGGTCTTCTTGCCGTTCTCGGCCAGGAAGGCGGTCTCCGCGGCGAGATTCTGCTTGCCCAGCGCTTCGGCCGCGGCCTGCTGCTTGGCCTGCATCTTCTGCGAGAACGCCTGCATCACCTGCTGCGCCTGGGCGTCGTCCAACAGCGGCGGCTTGCCGGCGAGCACGTCGTCGATCGCGCGCTTGAGGATCGCCATGTCGACTTCACCGGCGATCGGCTTCAGCGAATTGCCGACGTCCATGCCGATGCGGTAGCTGACCTGCTCTTTCTCGGTCTTCAATGCGATGGGCGTTTCGGCTGCGGCGGCATCACCGGCGACCGCCAGCGCCAAAGCGCATGAAGCCGCGGCGAGGGTCGTGTTGGAGCTTTTCATGTCGACAGGCACTCTCAGGATGGGGACGCACCGCAGCAGCGGGGCGCGAAAGACGAAAGGGAAAGGTGTTTAGAAAAGGTTTTTCAGAGAACGTCGAGCAATTCGACGTCGAAGATCAGGGTACTGTTGGGACCGATGCTGGGCGGGCTACCGCGTTCGCCGTAGGCGATCGACGCGGGCACCCAGAGCCGGTATTTGGCGCCGACCGGCATCAATGCAAGACCCTCGGTCCAACCGGCGATGACCTGGCCCAAGGCGAAATCGGCGGGTTGGCCACGCTGGTATGAGCTGTCGAAAATGGTGCCGTCGAGCAACTGGCCCTGGTAATGCACGCGGACCTTGTCGGTGAGGCGCGGGCGCGCGCCGCTGCCTTGGCGCAGCACCATGTACTGCAGGCCGGAGGCGGTGCTGATCACGCCCTTGGCGGTCTTGTTCTTGGCGAGGAATGCGCTGCCCGCTTCGGCGTTCTTGCGCGCGGCATCGGCGAGGCGCGTCTTCTCGCGCGCATCCATCCGCTTGGAGAAGGCATCGCGGACCTGGTCCATCTCGGCATCGCTCAACAGCGGCTTCCCGGACGCCATCAGCGTGCGCACCGCCTGCAGGAACACCGTCATGTCGATTTCGTCCTGGATCGGCGTGAGCGAGCGGCCGACATCGGCGCCG
>JAYUUH010000071.1:0-2087 GCA_043754745.1 Lysobacter sp. | reverse complement strand
GCCCAGTGCCGGCGCGGCGACTGTCCTGCTGGGTTCGCCCGCGGCTTGACCCTGTAGGGCAGCGGCGAGCGTCTGGCCGGAGGCGATCAGCCCGGAAGCAGCGGCCAGACCGAACATGAGCGCGGTGGAGAGTCGGGTGTTCTGCATGATGTTCTTCGATGTCGTGGGTGAGGCGATGGGTGGCGGCAATGGCGCTGTCCGTGGCTACCGTACCGAAGACCGTTGATTATGCGTCGCGATAGGTGCGGCGCAACAGCTCGTGGAAATGATGTACCGCATTCTCGCGTAGTGGGTTCAGCCGGCCGGCCTCGTAGGAACCGGACGCCAGACCGCGCTGCACATCTTCGCAGATGGTGATGTCCTCGTCCTGGACCACGTCGCTGAACGACAGATCCGCTTCGCGGCGCGCGCGGCCGGCCTCGGAATCGTCCGGTGCGTAGTAGAAATCGAATTCCACCCGGCAACGGTCCGCGCCCTTGGGGATGATGCGGTTGGTCTGCAGCCGCCCGGGCAGGATGTTCAGCATCGTGTTCGGCCACAGCCAGTAATACAGCGCATCGCCGCTGCCGTAGAGACCCTCACCGCTTTCCAATGGACTGAACTGGAACGAATACCATTCCGCTGTTTCGGTGATGTAGCTGCGGTAGTCCAGCAGCCGGTTCAGCTCCGGATGGATATGCGGAACGTGATACCCCTCGAGGTAATTGTCGACATACACCTTCCAGTTGCAGGCGATGTCGTAACCGACGCGGTGATGGTGGCCGTAAGCATCGAGCCGGCGCTCCGCGCCGATGCGTGCATCGATGCCGGCGACGAAGGCCTCGAACGGCGGCGCCCGCGCCTCGTCCACCGCCGCGAACACCATGCCCTGCCACACCCGCACCGCGAGCTGCGGCAGACGGATATCGCCCACATCGAAATCGGTCGCCCCGGCCATTTCGGTCGCACTGCGCAACTGGCCGTCGAGCGCGTACGTCCAGCCGTGATACCGGCAGCGCAGCGCTTTCGCGCCCAATCCGTCGCACTGCGCCAGCGGCCCCGCGCGATGCCGGCACACGTTGTGCATCACGCGGATGGCCTCATCCGCACCGCGCACCGCGATTACCGGCAAACCGCCCAGATCGGCCACCGCATGATCCCCTGCGTTCCGCAACTGGCAGGCATGCGTCACCACCTGCCAGCCGCAGTCGAAGATTGACTTCCGATCCAGCTCCGCCATCGCCGGATCGGTGTAGAGCCGCGCCGGGAGAGCGGTGGCGCGATCGAGGGGTTGGGGGGCGAGGTCGTTGGTATGGGCAGAAAGCGTCATCGGGCGAGTATCGCGCAGCTGCCGGGGGACTGCCAGCTCGGCCATCGTTGCAGCAGGGCTTTATGGGCGATATCGAATCAGGAGTTTTGAAGATCGTCGCACCGCAGACAAACGCCGATAAAGCGCCCCCAAAGTCCCCGGAATCGGCGTCGAATGCCTCGATGTCGGGGTTGCGGGCGCCAGAGCATCGCTGTCGGCCTGGATGGCAATGAGTTTGTTGAGAACAGGTGAAAGACCAGCCTGTACGTTCGCGGATAAGCGAAAATTTGTTCCACAAAGTGGACGATGATGCCATCGAAGCCGTCGATATTCTTGTAGGTAACCTGTCGCTTATCGCTATCGGCCGTCGCAAGTCTTTGTCGCGTGTGCAGCAGCGCATCCGGGTACGAGGGCGCAGCGCATCGTCCATGCGTGGTTGCGCATGCCATTGACCGCACTTGCTTGGGTATGCCCGGCTGAAGGGATGTGCAAGCGCTTGGCTTCGCCGCTTTCAGATCGCCGCTCGCGGACTGGTATCTGCGCGGCCTGCAATCGAAAAACCCCTCGACGTCCGTCGCAATGGATGACGTCAAGGGGTGATTTGCGCCGGGTCGAGTCGCTTCGGGGATCAATGCAGGCTACGGGGTCGCCCGGTTCCGGCTCCGCTTGCTTAGCCCTGCGTGCCCGGTGCAATCCAATGGTAAAAATCGATGGTCTGGTTTTCTTCGCAAGCATAGGGCTGCGCAACGCCATCGAGCGTCACCAATGCAGCAAAATGCTTGGTGTTGTTCGGGGATGG
>JAYUUH010000070.1:0-6131 GCA_043754745.1 Lysobacter sp. | reverse complement strand
GGAGCCGGTTTGGAGCGATTTGTAAACCCTGAAACCTTCCAACATGGTGCTCACGAATGGAATCGAACAATCGACCTCCTCCTTACCAAGGAGGTGCTCTACCGACTGAGCTACGTGAGCAACGATGTGGTGACCGGGCAACGCCATCCGGAGATCGTGCCGCGGACCGTGATGTTCAAGGCTGCCGCAATGGAGCGGGAGACGGGAATCGAACCCGCACCATCAGCTTGGAAGGCTGAGGTTCTACCGTTGAACTACTCCCGCGTCTTGCGGTACGGAATGATCAGTGGAATCACAGGCCGCGCACGAGACGCCAGCAAGTGGTGGAGGGAGGTGGATTCGAACCACCGAAGGCGTAAGCCAGCAGATATACAGTCTGCCCCCGTTGGCCGCTTGGGTATCCCTCCGACTGAACACGTTCCGATGAAGCACGAACCGGTGAAACATGACACGGTGAAACAGCCCGCAATTCTGACGGCACTCGGTTTTACTGTCAACGCTCGCGGACGCCTTTCCTTCACAACCGCGATGCACCTCGGGGAAACTTGGCCAACAAACAGGCCGATAACGACCTGGAACAGGCTCAGGGCGCCGGGGGCAGCGGCAACGCGTCGACGGCATAGATGGCGACGTGGGGCACCCCATCCGCGCCGATCCAGCCCCGGAACATGCCTTCGGTGTTGAAGGGTAGCCCGATCCGGCCGTCCGCGCCCAGCACGATGGCGCCGCCGTCGCCGCCCAGGGCCGGAATCTCCGCATTGATGACCGCCTGCCCGCTTCGGCCGGACTTTCGTTCAGGTAGTGCATCCGCGCGCAGACCGAATGCGCGGCGGCGCTGCGGATGTACAACTCTCCCCAGCCGGTGCCGGAGAAGGCGCAGGCGTCGTCGGCCCAGGTGCCCGCGCCGATGATCGGGGCGTCGCCGACCCGGCCGTAGCGTTTGTCGGTCATGCCGCCGGTGGAGGTGCCGCCCGCCAGGCCGCCGCGGGTGTCCAGCGCCACCGCGCCGACCGTACCGGTGAAATGGCGCCCCGGACGCCCGTGGTCGACGGCGCCCTGCTCTTTTTCGCGGAGCCGGCGCTGGAGCTGCTGCCAGCGCTTCTCGGTGCGGAACCAGGCCGGATCGACCAGCTCGACGCCCTGCTCCCGGGCGAACGCCTCGGCGCCGTCGCCGACCATCATCACGTGCTCGGACCGCTCCAGAATCGCCCTCGCCAGCAGAATCGGGTTCTTGACCCGGTGCACGCCGGCCACGGCGCCGGCCTTGCGGGTCCGGCCATCCATGAGCGATGCGTCGAGTTCGTTGCGGCCATCGTGGGTGAACACCGCGCCGCGGCCGGCGTTGAAATGGGGATCGTCTTCCAGCACGGCGATCGCGGCAGTCACCGCGTCGAGCGCGGGCTTGCCGGCTTTCAACTCGGTATGGCCGCGGCGCAGCGCCAGCTCCAAGGCCGCGCGGGCGTCGCGCTCGTCGTCCGGGGTCATGTCGCGACGCACGACCCCGGCACCGCCGTGGATCGCCAGCATCATCGGTGCGACCTCCTGCAGCCGGCCATCGGTCACCCGGTACGCGCGCTGGAAGACCGGTGCGTCGACCCGCCCCTCCGGCAGATGCACCACCGAGCCCGGACCGATGCCGGTCACGTCTACCCGGCGCAGGCCCAGCGGCTTGCCCGCGACCTGGGTTTCGGCGAAGCCGCCACGCACCAGCCACGCATAGTCGCCGGGATCGGTGGCGTAGATCCGGCCGGTGCCGTCGGCCTCGACGGCCAGCGCCGCGCTTTCGTCCACGCCCAGGCCGATCAGCCCGCGCCGCGGCGTGCCGGTCATGGGCGTGCCGGTCATAGCTTCGGCCTTGGCGAGGAAGGCGAACAGGCGGCCGAGGCGGTCGCGTTCCTTGAAATGGGTGTCGGTGACGACGCCCTTCAGCCGCTCAATATGCAGGAAATCGGCCTCGATGGTGTTGGCCGGGCCGAGCGGGTCGGCCAGCGCGTCGGGGCTGCTGAGGCTGCCGTCGTCCATCGCGCCGTACAGATACTCGCCCAGGATGGCGAGCCCGGCGCTGGTGCCGCCGATCGGTTTGCCGGCGCGGACGTGGGCATCCAGCGCTTCGGCGACCGGCGTGCCTTTCCAGTAGCGGACATAGCGGGCCTGGTCGCCGCCGGCGATGAAGATGCCATCGGCCCTGGCCAGGCTGGCCAGGATCTTCGGATCGTTCGAGGCCGTGCGGTTCTCGAACACGAAGGTCTCGACCGACAGGATGCCGCCGACGCCCTGGTAGAACTCTTTACCCATTTCGTTGCCCTGCGAGGCGCGCAGCACCACCAGATGGCCGTTGCCGGCTTTCTTCATGAACCAGCGCATGGCCTCGACATTGCGGTCGCCGCCACCGATCAGCAGCAGGCCGGACCCGACCGGGCCTGGCGTGGGCGCGTCGCGGTCGCCGATGATGAAATGCCGGTAGTCGGCGGCTGTCGCCGGCGAAACGAAGATCACAAGCAGCAACAGCGACACGATCGGCGCGAGTGCGCGCGACGCGCGCCGGCCAGCAGGGCGATTCATAAGAGAGTTCCTCAACAAGGGCAGGCAGGGCGGATGTGCGCCGTGGACATCATTCGAACATACAGGGTGGACGCGCTTCGCAATCGCCTATCGCAACACCCGGCCGTGCCTCTGGAGCCTCGCGCGACGTGGATTCACTCGCCGTCTTCAGGAATGACGTCGGCAGGCAGAGGCGTGATTGAAGCGTCAGGCGAGCGGGCCATCAAATGCTCAAGCACCTCGATGCGGTGTCTGTGCGGCGTGGTGATGGCGTAAAAGCGCTCCTGCAACTCCGCGCAACGGCCAACGGCGACCAGCGTTCCTGCGCGCAGTTCATCCTGCACCACCACTTCCGGCAGCACGGTCAACCACCCGCTGTCGCGTGCGATCAGGCGAAGCATGGCCATATCGTCCACCTCTGCACGCAGACGGGGGGCCACGCCGACCGACGCGCACAGCGCATCGAACTGCGCGCGCAAGGCATGCCGGGGACCTGGAAGTACGATGTCGATGCCGTCAAGGTCTTCGGGTATGCGCAGGCTTTGCGCTTGCCAACGAACGGCGGGGCCGACCAGCGAGATGGACTGACTGCCCAGGAATCGGCAGTGCAAGGGGCGCTCCGGATCCGTCGGCACGGTTTCGTTGGCCAGCACCACGTCGAGCCGGTGCTGAAGCAAGCGGGCGATCAGCCCTTCCAGCAGACCCGACTCCAGGGTAAGCACTACGCACGGGTCTGCCAACAAGGGGCGAATCCAGTTTTCCTGATAGTTGCGTGAAAGTGTGGCCACGCTGCCGACGCGCAATCTGGTGATCCCTGCCGTGCGCCCCTGCAGCCGCCCAAGCATCTCCTGGCCGAGACCAAAGATGTTCTCGGCATAGGCCAGCACCAGCTGCCCGGTGTCGGTCAGCACCAGGCGGCGCCCCTCGCGGGCGAACAGGTTTTCCCCGATGCGGTCTTCCAGCTGGCGAATCTGGTTGGAAACCGCCGATTGCGAGGTGTGCAGCTCTTCCGCCGCCCGGGTCAGGTGACCCAGTTTGGCGACGCGCCAGAAATAGAACAGATGATGAAAATTGAGCTGCTCGAGCTTCATTGTTCTTTTTTAAAGATTGATTGGTTATTTTCAATGTAATTTACAGAATGAAAGCCGACAAGCATGCTCCGCTTCGATCTTTGGACCGGACTTTGCGATGGATCTCTCCTCTGGTTTGCTCTCGGCCAGCGCGATAGCGCCCGCGGCTTTGATGTTGGCGGCGGCGCTACTGTCGCAGCTTCGCAGTGTTTCCGTCGCAGGGCTGTGGCGTGGGTTCATCGCCCTGTCCGGTCTTGCCCTGCTGGGGACAGCGTTCGCGGCCTTGGCAGGGCCAAACGACTTGCCCATGCCATCGGCGGCTCTACGGGCATCGCCGCTGGGCTTGGGCTTGGCCCTGCTGGTGCAATTGCTGGGCACGGTCATCGCCGGGTTTTCAGCGCGATATCTGCAGGGCGAGGCTGGTCAAAGGCGCTATGTTGCAGCATTGGCGGGCGTGCTGGCGGCGGTGCACATCCTGCTGCTGGCGGATCACTGGGCGGTGTTGATCATGGCCTGGGCGATGGTGGGAGTGGCGCTGCAGCCTCTGCTTTGCTTCTACCCGGACCGCGCCTTTGCCCGGCTGGCGGCGCACAAGAAGCGGATCGCGGATCGGGTCGCCGATGCGCTGTTGATCGGCGCCGCCGCGCTGGCATGGGTCGAGGTGGGGAGCGGTTACTTTTCAGACCTGTGGACGCATCTCGGCCGGGAGGGCATGTCCACGCCCTTGCAGATCAGCGCCATGGCGCTGGTGTTGGCCGTCATCCTTCGGACAGCGCTGCTGCCTGTACACGGCTGGCTGATCCAGGTCATGGAAGCGCCGACCCCTGTCTCGGCGCTGCTGCATGCCGGCGTGGTCAATCTTGGCGGGTATGTGCTGATCCGCTTTGCGCCCCTGCTGGAGCAGGCGATGCCGGCGCGGTCGCTGCTGGTCGCTTTGGGATTGGGCACTGCAGTGCTGGCTGGCATGGTGATGCTGACCCGCATCAGCATCAAGGTCAGGCTGGCATGGTCCACGGTGGCCCAGATGGGATTCATGATGCTCGAATGCGGGCTCGGCCTGTATACCCTCGCAGCCCTGCATCTCATCGGACATTCGCTCTACAAGGCGCATGCGTTTCTTTCGGCCTCGACAATCGTGCGGCAGACCCGCCGGCAGACCATGCACGGCCCGGTGTCGCCCGTAGCACTGAGTTTGTTTGTTGCCCCGGCTGTAGCCATCGCGACGGTACTGCTGGTTCAGTCGGCATCCGGCCAGACGGCCTGGCCCTGGTGGTGGAGCGCCGTTCTGGGTTTTGCCTGGGCGCCTCTGCTGTGGTTGCCTGCTGAGCGTTCCGGCCTCCGCGCGTTTGGCTTGCACGCAATGACCGGCTTGCTGATGGTGACCGGTCTGACAGGCGCCGCTTTGCTGGCCCATGCTTTGCCGCTCGGCATTCAAGACGTGCCCCATCACGCGCTGGGGCTCATGGCGCTGTTGGGCATGGCGGGGCTGTATGTCTGCTTGATGGCCCTGCAACTGCGGCCGAAGACACTGCGAGCCTGGCGGCGCTGGAGCTATGCGGGGTTTTATGTGGACGAGGCCTACACAACGCTGGCCCTCCGCATCTGGCCTGCCCACTGGGCCGCAGGGGACTTCAATAATTCCGGGACAAGCCGCCCACGCATCACTCATGGCTGAGGCCCCGCGATGAACCAACAGCAAGGAAACGCCATGATCGAGACATCCAACGGCCGCGCCCTCATCCCCGATACGCAGCTGAACGCTCGGATTGAGGCTGCCTGCCATCAAGCCTGCCTGGCCATTGCGCCCGCCTGGCCCTTGGATCGCGCGATCGCCGTAAACCCGCATTGGTCACGCATCGGCCTGCCGGTGCGGCGCGTAGCGGCTCGCATGGCGGTGCTGGGCGACATCCCGGTCTTCCCGTCGCGCAGCAATCAGCAGCGGGCTTGGCAGGAGGGCCGAATCGGCCCCATGGATCTGGAGCAAGCCTTGCATCAGGTGCCCGAAGTGCGGTCTGCCCGATTGACCTACACGCAATGTCTGGAAGCACTGGGCAGCCCACCACCCGTACGGCAACTGCCCCTGCTGATCGACGTGCTCGACAACGATGTCAAGCGCAATACCCGTCTGTCGTGGCGCCAGGCCATCACCCATCAGGTGAGCCAGACCTGTGCCGCCTATTTCGATGGACATCAGGCCGATTGGCAGCCTGAGCGCTCCCAGGGCCTGTATGCCTTCTGGCGCGAGACGCTGCAACACGACCATGGCATCGGCCTGTTGATGGGGCTTCCCCATCTGGGCCGGGCGCTGGATGCCCTGCCCTCCACGCGACAGGAAGCGGAACGCTGGGTGATACAGCGCTTGGGGTTGCCGCAGACGGTGTGGGCGGATTACCTGGAGTCGGTGCTGCTTACCGTCAACGGCTGGGCCTCCTGGTGTGCGTATGCCGGTTGGCAAGCCCGCCTGGAGGGCCGTGAGGACGGTCATCTGCGAGAGCTGCTGGCCATCCGATTGGCCTGGGG
>JAYUUH010000069.1:0-6149 GCA_043754745.1 Lysobacter sp. | reverse complement strand
GGCGTAATCGCGCTCGTAATCCTCGCGACGGATGCGCGCCCCGGCGGCGAAGGCTTCAGGCACCGGATAGAGGGATGGAGACGGGGCGTTGTCGGTCTGCGACATGGTGGTGGGCTCCGTGGAGTGACCGGATATGGCGATGCGCACAGTGTGCCGCATGCAAGGTGTCTTGCACTGCAGTCTTAGACCATGGTCGAAAGAAGCCTCTCGACACGGGCATTTTCGACCAATGGCGAATAGGCGCGCGCGGCATCGGGGCACAGGCTGCGGCCACCGTGCATCCGTATGCCCCCTCGGGAGGGCCCACCATAACGAACGATCGCAACTGCGTCGGCCGTGACCTTGTCGCTGCTGGTCTGCTTGCTGGCGCCGGGGATCGCGCTGGCGGCGGGCACCGGCAATCTGTCACGGCCTGTGGCACCCGATCGGCATCGCGGTGATGACGTTGGTGATCGGCACGCTGTTCCTGCGCGAAACGAACAACGCGGACATCACAAAGTAGGAGGGCCTTCAGGCCCGAGCTGTTACAGGCATCCCAGAGTCAAGACAACGCAGGCGAAAGCCGGCGTTGTCTTATCGATCCGTCATCTGTGCGAAGAGCAAATCCCCTCGCCATCGCTGCGCGCTGCCGGCCCTCTTTTTCAAAGGGGGTAACATCGGATGCTATGGATGCTGCCGGGAATGCTGATGCCGTGTTGATTAGGCGAGCGACCACAAGCTACGCGCTAGGCCTCTACGTTCTTCATCGAAGATGACGTTTCTGCGGTTTCAAAAGGGTTGGAGCGATACAGGCTGCCCTGCGACCTCCAATCGCGATCAAACGAAAGCACAATGCATATCGAATATGCGCTTGCCCCCTTTGAAAAAGGGGGCCGACAGCGCGCAGCGCTGGCGGGGGGATTTGCTTTTGGCGCGCGCTGAGGCCCGATCAGGCATCAGCGTTCGACTTCCGCCCCACCAGCTTCGCCGCGATGATCCCCACCTCGTACAGCAGGCACATCGGGATCGCCAGCAGCAGCTGCGAGATCACGTCGGGCGGGGTGATGACCGCGGCGACGATGAAGATGCCGACGATGGCGTAGCCGCGCCATTCGGACAGCTGCGCGGGCGTGACCCAACCCAGCAGCACCAGGATGACCAGCGCCACCGGCAGCTCGAAGCTGATGCCAAACGCGAGGAAGATCACCAGCACGAAATCCAGATAGGCGTTGATGTCGGTCATCATCGCCACGCCGTCGGGCGTGACCTTCGCCAGGAATCCGAACACCGACGGCAGCACCACGAAGAACGCGAACGCGCATCCGCTGTAGAACAGCACCAGCGCCGATGCCAGCAACGGAAAAGCCAAGCGCTTCTCGCGCTTGTACAGGCCGGGGGCGACAAACGCCCAGGCCTGGTAGAGCAGCCACGGCATCACCGCGAACACCGCGACAAAGAACGCCAGCTTCAACGGCGCGAAGAACGGCGAGGCCACTTCCACCGCGATCAGCTGGCCGCCCTTGGGCAACTTGTCCAGCAGCGGCTGCGCGAACCAGCCGTAGAGCTTGTTGGCGAACGGCAGCAGGCAGACGAAGACCAGCATCAACCCGGCGAGGGCGCGGATCAGTCGTGCGCGCAGTTCGATGAGATGGGCGAACAAACCGCTTTCGGCGCTGTCGAACGCGTCCGGATCAACGTCGGACATCGAGACTCCCATCGGATGCGGAATCGTTGGATGCGATCCTGTCGGGCGCGATGTCGTCGGATGGGATGCCTTGACGCATGTCGACGCCGTCGATGGCGGCGAGCAGGGCTTGGTCGTCGCTGTCGAGCAGTGCGGTGCTGTGATCGATATCGCTGCTGCTGTCGTCCGCGGCGTCGCTTGCGATCTGCGACTGCATGGCGTCGAATTCGCGCCGCGCTTCGGCTTCCGCAGCGCGCATGTCGTCGCCGATGTCGGTCACCGCCTGGCGGGTGTCGCGCAGGCTGCGCTGCAGTTCTTCGGTCGCCAGTTCGCGCTCGAGTTCGCTGCGGACCGAATACCACTGCGCGCGGGCGCGGCGCACCCATAGCCCGGCGAAACGCGCGGCCTTGGGCAGGCGCTCGGGGCCGAGCACCAGGAGGGCGACGACCGCGATCAGGAAGAGTTCGGAAAACCCGATGTCGAACATGGTCTGGGGCGGGAAGCGTGGCGTGGACCCGGCCGGGCGGCCGGGTCGTCTGCGGCGCGGATCAGCGGGCGACGTTGTCGTCGTTGCGTTGCGATTCGCTGGACGATTCGGGCTTGGTCTGATCGCTCAGCTGCGCCGGCTTCTCGTCGTCGCGCATGCCTTTCTTGAATTCCTTGACCGCGTTGCCCACGTCCTTGGCGCCGCTGGTCAGGCGCTTGGTGCCGAACACCACCAGCACGATGACCAGCACGATGATCCAGTGCCAAATGCTGAAGCTGCCCATGGCCGTTTCCGCCTAGATGTGAAGAGGACCGACAGGATAGCGCAGTCGTCGGGGCGGGGTTCTGAACCCGATTCCGGAACCGGGCCGAGGGGGCGCTCTCTCCCGGGATCGCGCGCGCTCAGGGCGTTTCCGGCAGCGCTTCGACCTTGGCGGGGTTCTCGACGGCCTCGAACGGCTGCGGCTGGGTTTCGACCCGGGCCGGCGCGGGCCCGGGTTCGACAACCATGGCCGGCGCCGCGATGGGGGCGGCGTCGTCCCGGCGTGCGGCGTGCGCGGTCGCGCTGGCGTCGGCCAAGCGCTCGCGGAACGCTGCGATCGCCGCCGACGGCGGCTGCGAGGCGCGGTCCTCGAAGATCATCCGCGGAGTAGTGTCCTGGCCGTAGACCGCTTCGTTTGCCTTGTCGTCGATCGACAGCACCGCGCCGTCGAGGGCGACGCCGGCGAACAAGCCGCGGGCGCGCGACCACGACCAGATCTCGGCCTTCATCTGGCCGTCGGTGGCGGCGGCGGCGTTGCGGCCCATTGGACCTGCGGCGACGCCGGCATCGGCGCCGAGGGTGAACTTGCCATTGACGATGGAATCCAGGCCGCGTTCGCTGCGGAACACCAGCACCACGTCGGCCGACTGCACACCCACCTGCAGGCCGATGCTGCCGCCGGTCAAGGTAACGAAACTCGGATTGGACCAGCCGCCGTCGGCGGTGCGCACCGAGAGCACGCCGCGGCCGCGACGGCCGCCCAGCACCAGCCCCGCCTTGATGGTGTCGGGAACGATCACGATCGCCTTCGCTTCGTCCAGCAGCTTGTCGGGAATCGAGGACTCGGGAATCGCCTGGATCTCCGCAAGCACGCGCACGGCGTTTTCGACCTGTGCGTCCTCGCGTGGGCCGGCCTGCGCGGTGGCGGCCACGGCGAGCGAGAGGGCGAGGGACAGAGCGACGATGCGCGGGCGGTTCGACATGGGCGGAGCGACTCCAACAGGGTTTAGCGGCAACGGGGTTGCGGCCGAGCGTAATCCCGAAGCGATGAACCGTGCCAGTCTGCGGCGGGCGGTGCGCGGCCCGCACTGACGATTTCATCGTCAGCTGTCATCCTATGCCGATGACCGCATCCGCCCCCACAACCGCCGTGCTTGGAGCCGCCGTGCCTGGAGCCGCCGCTCCTGCCGCCGCGCCCAGAACCGCCGTACTGCTGGTCAATCTCGGTACGCCCGACGCACCCACCGCGTCGGCGGTGCGCCGGTACTTGGCCGAATTCCTCCACGATTACCGCGTGGTCTCGCTGAGCCGCTGGCTCTGGTGCCCGATCCTGCATGGCGTGATCCTGCCGCTGCGCGGACCCAAGGTCGCGAAGAAATATGCCGAAGTCTGGCTGCCGGGCGGCTCGCCGCTGGCGGTGCATACCGCGGATCTCGCCGCCGCGGTGCAGACGCGGCTGCCCGATCAGCGGGTGGCGCATGCCATGCGCTACGGCAACCCGTCGATGGACGATACCGTCGCTGCGCTGTGCGCGGAGGGTGTGAACGAAATTGTGGTGCTGCCGCTGTATCCGCAGTACTCGACCACTACCACCGCATCGGTGGCCGACAAGATCGAAACGCTGGAAGACGGCGTACGCGCCGATAGCGCGCGTGACGACAGCCTGAGCGATGGCGAGCCGGATTTCCGTTTCATCGACGAGTATCATCTCGATCCGGCCTGGGTCGCGGCGGTCGCCGATTCGATCCGCGCGCACTGGGCCGGATACGGTCGCGGCGAGCGCCTGCTGTTTTCCTTCCACGGCATTCCGCAGCGGCTGGTGGACGCCGGCGACCCGTACCAGCGCCAGGTCTGGGCCAGCGTCGACGCCATCGTCGCCGCGCTCGGCATCGCGCCCGACGATGCGCTGCTCACGTTCCAGTCGCGCTTCGGTCGCGAGCCCTGGCTGCAGCCGTACACCGACAAGACGCTGCAGGCCCTCGCCGCGCAGGGCGTGAAGCGGATCGATGTGGTTTGTCCCGGATTCGCGGTGGACTGTCTGGAAACGCTGGAGGAAATCACCGTGGAAAACGCAGCCCTGTTCCGCGAGGCCGGCGGCGAAACCCTGCGCTACATACCCTGTCTGAACGCGTCGCCCGCGCACGCGGATGCGCTGGCGGCGCTGGCCCGCCGGCATCTGCAGGGAGGAGGAGCGTGATGCGCGACTTTGCGCTGGACACCGCGCGCGGCCGCTTCGGCGGGCTTCGCAACGACGGCGGGCCGTCCAAAAACGATGGCGGCGGCCTGCCGCTGCTGGCGCTGCACGGCTGGCTCGACAACGCCGCCAGTTTCCAGCCGATGGCGCCGGTATTGCTGGCGTACGATCTGGTGGCGCTGGACATGCCCGGCCATGGCCGCAGCTTCCATTACCCGGCCGATGCCGAATACAGCATGTTCAGCACGATTCTCGATGTGCTGGCCGCCGCCGATGCACTGGGCTGGACGCGATTCGGATTGCTCGGGCATTCGATGGGCGGCGCGATCGCCAGCGTGCTGGCCGCCGCCGCGCCGGAGCGCGTCGAAAACCTCTACCTGATCGAAGCGCTGGGTCCGCTGTCCGGCGCCGAAGACACCACCGCATCGCGCCTGCGCGACGCGGTGACCCAGCGCCGCGCGCTGGACGGCAAGCGCAAGCGCGTGTTCAACGATCCGGAAATCGCGGTGGCCGCGCGCATGCACACCAATATCACCGCGCTGGACGAAGACTGTGCGCGGCTGCTGATCGAACGCGGCATCCGCCCGGTCGAGGGCGGCTTCGAATGGAGCAGCGACGCGCGGCTGACATTGCCGACCGCGGTGCGCATGTCAGAAGCCCAGATCCAGAACTGCCTGCGCGCCATCGCCTGCCCGACGACGCTGCTGGTGGCCGATCCGACGCCGCCGTACTTTTCGCCGGCGCTGCGCGATTCGCGCGTTACCTGCGTGCCGCGGATCCGCAGCGTGTCGTTGGCCGGCAGCCATCATCTGCACATGACTCATCCGGTGGAGGTCGTGGCGGCGTTGGGGCTGTGAACCGTCCGCCGCGGCGTGCCGATTTTTCGTAGAGCGGGCTTCAGCCCGCTGCTCTGTTTGCGCGAATAAAACGCAGCGGGCTGAAGCCCGCTCTACAGACCGCGTTGATGGGCGTCAGCGCAACAGCGCTTGCAGCGTCGCCTTGAGCTGGCGGCCGTGTTCGCGGAAATAATCGCGCTGGTCGCGCCATGCCGGGAAACGCGCTTCCACTTCGTGCCAATAGGCCGGCGAGTGGTTGTGGTGGATCAGATGGCACAGCTCGTGCACCAGCACGTATTCGAAGGCATCCGGCGGCGCCAGTACCAGCGACAGATCCAGCGCGACCGTGCCGTCGGGCGCCAGCGAGCCCCACTGCGAACTCATCGCCTTCAGCTGCACGCGCCGCGGCGCGCGCGGGATCGACGGCAGATAGCGCGGCATCCAGCGGCCAATGTCGGCGCGCGCTTCGGCTTCGTAGAAATCGCGCAGCGCGCGACGCAGGGCCGCTTCCCCCGCGCGCGGCGTCGTCCTGAAGACCAGTCCGTCGACCCGTCCATCCTCGTCGCGCTGCAGGGCAGTGAAACGCCCGTGCTCCCAGCGCAACGGCACCGGCATCCCGCGCAGCGGCAGGGCCATGGTCTCGTCGCGACGCAGCGACAATTCGTCGATGTCGACCAGGCGGCTGAGCTGCGCGTGCAGCCAATCGCG
>JAYUUH010000068.1:0-6150 GCA_043754745.1 Lysobacter sp. | reverse complement strand
CGCGATGCCGGAGCCGCGGAACGGGCTCCGTGCATGTAAAACGGGCGCGCAGTATACCGCCCTGCCCCACGCCGCCCCGGATCGCGGCGGCGGCGTTAGGATGTCGATCTCCGCCATCGCGAGACCGGACCCATGGGTGAGTGGCTTGCACTGACGACCCCGGCCGGCCCGGTCCGGGCCTGGCTGTCGCGCCCGGACACCTCGCCAAGCGCGCTGCCGCTGGGCGCGGTGGTGGTCGTTCAGGAAATTTTCGGCGTGAATCCGCATATCCGCGGGGTTGCCGACCGCTTCGCGCAAGCAGGCTTCACGGCGATGGCCCCGGCGCTGTTCGATCCGGTCATACCCGGCGTCGAATCCAGTTACGACGACGCCGGGACGGCCCTCGGCCGCGAGCTGGCCGCCGAACTGGGGTTCGAGCGCGCCCTGCAGGTGGTGTCCGCCGCGGCGCGCTGGCTGCGCGAATCTGGTCACCGGGTCGGCGTGGTCGGGTTCTGCTGGGGCGGCACCGTGGCGATGCTGGCCAATACCCGTCACGGATTGCCCTCGGTCACGTACTACGGCGGCCGCAGCGTGCCGTTCCTGGGCGAGCCGGCGCGGGCGCCGATGCTGTTCCATTTCGGCGAACACGACCGCCTGATCCCGACGGAAGACGTGCAGCGGCACCGCGACCATCATCCCGACGCCATCATCCACACCTACCCCGCCGGCCACGGCTTCAACTGCGACGAGCGCTACGACTTCGCGCCCGGATCCGCGGCGCTGGCCTGGGGCCGCACCACCGCTTTCCTCTCGGAGCATCTGCGATGAGCCGCCATTCGCACAACGACGTCCACGGTTGGCGCCTGCACCCGCAGCTCGCCGACGACACCCATCCGCTGGCGCAGTTCGCGCTGTGCGAAGTGCGGCTGATGGACGACGCCAATCATCCGTGGCTGATCCTGGTGCCGCGGGTGGAGAACGCGGTGGAAGTGATCGACCTCGATGCCGTGCAGCAGGCGCAGCTGATGCAGGAGATCGATCGCGCCAGCCGCGCGCTGCAGGCGACGATGAAGCCGCACAAACTCAACGTGGCCGCGCTCGGCAACGTGGTGCCGCAACTGCACATACACGTCATCGCGCGCTTCCACGACGACATCGCGTGGCCTCGGCCGGTGTGGGGCATGTCCACCGCGCAGCCGTATTCGCCGGAATTGCTGATCGCGCGGGTCGAGGTGCTGCGCGCCGCAATTGAAACTCGATAGATTCTCACTGAAACCACTTACCGAAACCAGCAGGACTACCGCATGAGCGCACCACCACCGCTGCCGCCGTCTCCGCCACTATTGATCAAACTGGGCATGTGGGGATTGACTTCGCGTGGCATGGCGCAGGCGTTTTTCTGGGGCTGTATCGCGGTCGGCGTGCTGTCGGTGCTGGTCGCACTGGTGTTCCCATGGGCGCTGCTGGGCACCTTCACTTTCATAAGTGCATGGTGGTACTGGGCCGTCATCCGTTGGGTGGATCGCAACGGCGGCCGTTGGCAGGGTTTCGATTGACTTTCGCGCGCGCGACGCCATCGATGCGTCTCGAACCGCTCGCCGACGATGCCTGGCTGATCCATCTCGGCGCAACAGCGGAGGCTGCGACCAACGCACAGGTTCATGCGCTCGCCGCGCGCATCCGCGCACAGTCGCCGATGTGGCTGCGCGATCTGGTACCAGCGTACGCAAGCCTCGGCGTGTTCTTCGACACCGATGCCATCACTGCGGATGCCGCGCAAGATTGGCTGCGGGCGCAATACCACGCCGATACCGGAAGCGCCGCGATGCCGGATTCGCGACTCGTGGAGATCCCGGTCGCTTACGGCAACGGGTTCGGCGAAGACTTCGACAGTGTCGCGGCCGAACTCGATATCACATCGGTCGAACTGATCGCGCGTCACAGTACGGCGATATACACGGTCGCGATGATCGGCTTCGCGCCCGGCTTCCCCTATCTCAGCGGGCTGGATCCGTCGCTCGCGCTGCCGCGGCTGGCCACCCCGCGCACGCGCGTGCCCGCCGGCAGTGTCGCGATCGGCGGCGCGCAGACCGGCATCTATCCGCGCGAAAGCCCGGGCGGCTGGCGACTCATCGGATGCACGCCGCTGCGGCTGTTCGATCCGCAGCGCGCGTCGCCGTCGCTGCTCGCACCCGGCGACCGCGTGCGCTTCGTCGCCATCAATGACGGTGCCTTCGCGCGGCTGGAATGCGACGCGTGAGCGGATACGAATGGCGGGTGGTCGGCCCAGGCGCGCTGACCACGGTGCAGGATTCGGGTCGCAACGGCTGGCGCCACCTCGGGGTCGGCCGCGCCGGCGCGCTCGACCCCGCATCGGCCGCGCTCGCGAACCGGATGGTCGGCAATCCGCCCGACGCGGCGGTGCTCGAAATCACCCTCGGCGGGCCGACGCTGGAACTGCCGCAACCGGCACGGATCGCGCTGTGCGGGGCCGCGATCGACACGCGTTTTGAGGACTGCAGGAAACAGGCGCACGCCATCCCCGGCGGTCGCCCGGTCGATCTGCCGTCGGGCATGCTGCGGCTCGGCGCGATCCGCAGCGGGCTGCGCGCATGGCTGGCGGTGGCCGGCGGCTTCGACATACCGCGCGTGCTCGGCAGCCGCAGCACCGATCTGCGCGGCGGTTTCGGCGGTCTGGACGGGCGCGCACTGCGCAGCGGCGACGCGCTTCCGGTCGGGCCGCAGCCGACGTTCGATCCTGTCGAACCGCAGACGCCAGCATGGTGGGTCGCGCTGGACACCGCGCCTGCCAACGCTTCGCCGATCCGTTACGTGCACAGCGAATGCAATGCCGCCAGCATCGATGCTGCACATGCGCTGGCGTCGCACGACTGGCGCGTCGATCCACGCAGCGACCGCCAGGGCCTGCGCTGTAGCGGCACGCGCATCGTCGCGACGTTGCCGGAACAGGTTTCGGCGCCGGTCGCGCCCGGGACTATCCAATTGCCGCCCGACGGCCAGCTCATCGTGCTGCTCGCCGATGCGCAGACCGTCGGCGGTTATCCGCGGCTGGGCCATGTGATTTCCGTCGATCTTCCGCGGCTGGCGCAGCTGCGCGCGGGCGATGCGCTGCGGTTCGAAGCGATCACTGCCGACGCCGCGACCCTGCTGCGGCGCAAGCGAGATGCGGAACTGACGCGCGCCCTGCTCGCGATCAACGACCGGCTGCGGCACGCATGAGTCGCGAGGGATTTGCGGCGGACACTGGCATTGCCTAGGCTGCGTCTTTCCCCAGCGGACCCGCCGGTGGCGCGCATCGATTTCAATTGCGATCTCGGCGAAGGCTGCGGCGACGACGCCGCGATCATGCCGTGGATCACCTCGGCGAACATCGCCTGCGGCGCGCATGCCGGCGACGACGGAACGATTCGCGAAACGCTGCGGCTGTGCCGGCGGCACGGCGTCGTGGCCGGCGCGCATCCGGGCTACGACGACCGTACGCACTTCGGCCGACGCGACATCGAACTGGCCCTGCACGACATCGCCGCGCTGATCCGTCGCCAGCTCGACCGCATCACTGCGATCGCCCGCGAGGAAGATGTCGCACTGCGCCACGTCAAACCGCATGGCGCGCTCTACAACCGGTCCGCGCGCGACCCGGCCGTCGCCGCCGCCATCGCCGCAGCGGTGCGCGATTTCGATCCGACGTTGGTACTGGTGGGACTGTCCGGCTCGGCTTCGACCGCGGCCGGCGACGCCGCCGGACTGCGGGTGGCGCACGAAGTTTTCGCCGAACGCGGCTACGGCAACGACGCACGCCTGCTTCCGCGCGGCACGCCGGGCGCGGTATTGGACACGCTCGACGCCGCGCTCGCGCAGACGCGGATGCTCGCGCTACGCGGGCAGGTGCGCAGCGGCGAAGGCACGCTGCTTGCGCTGCGCGCCGACACGCTCTGCCTGCATGGCGACCGTGACGACGCGGCGATGTTCGCCCGCGCGCTCCGCGAAGGTCTGGCCGCCGAGGGCGTCGATATCCTTCCTTTCACGTCCGGAATCGGGGCGCAAGTCTGATGGCAACTACGCTCATCGACAGCACGCTCATCAATTATTGGCCGCTGATCGGCGTGCTCGCCGTCGTGCTCGGCTTCGTGCTGCGCCTGAACCCGGCGCTGGTCGTAGTGGTCGCCGGCTTCATCACCGGCCTCGCCGCGAATCTTTCGCCGCTGGAGGTGCTGGATATCCTCGGCAAAGCCTTCACCGACAAACGTTTCCTGCTGCTATTCCTCATCGCGCTGCCGGTGATCGGCCTGCTCGAGCGCCACGGCCTGAAGGAACACGCGCAGGCGTGGATCGCGCGCCTGCGCGGCGCGACGACCGGTCGCTTGCTGGTGGCCTATCTGCTGATGCGCCAAGTGAGTTCCGCGGCCGGTCTGACCAGCCTCGGCGGCCACCCCCAGACGGTGCGCCCGTTGCTCGCGCCGATGGCCGAGGCCGCCGCGGAAACCGCAGCCAAAGCCGCGCACCGCGATCTGCCGCAGGACGAACGCGAGCGCATCCGCGCGATGTCTGCGGCCACCGACAACGTCGGCCTGTTCTTCGGTGAAGACATCTTCATCGCATTCGGGGCGGTGCTGCTGATCCAGGGCGTGCTGGGCGACAAGGGCATCGCGCTTGATCCGTTCCACATTGCGATGTGGGGTATCCCCACCGCGGTCTGCGCGTTCGTCATCCACGCATGGCGGATCATGCGCTTCGAGCGCGCGATGACCGCGCGGCTCGCGCAAACGAAAGTCGCGGCGCTGGACGAGAGCGCGCCGGAATGATCGGCCTGACCGCTGTCTACTGGCTGCTCGGCCTCTACTTCGCATCGCTGGCCTGGCGCGGCGTTCGCGACACCGCCAATCCACGGCGCTACACCACCGCGTTGTTCTGGGCGCTGCTCGCGCTACTGCTGTTCGCGGCGGAACACATGCCGGTGCGCGTCGTCGGCGGCTGCGTGGTGCTGATCGCGCTGATCACCGGTCTCGGCGGCCTGCGCACCGGTCGTTACGACGAAACCAGCGCCGACGAAAAACGCAGCGAGGCCATGCGCCTGGGCAACCGACTGTTCGTGCCGGCGCTGCTGATTCCCACGATCACCGTGCTGGGGACGTTGTCGCTCAAGCACGTCGGCATCGGCGGGCAACCGCTGTTCGACAATGCCAACACGCTGACGCTGAGCTCGCTCGCCATCGCCTGCCTGATCGCGCTTGCGGTCGCCTGCGGCATCACCCGGCAGACGCCGGCCAGCGCGGTGGAGCAATCGCGCCGACTGGTCGATTCTATCGGCTGGGCGGCGCTGCTGCCGGTGCTGTTGGCGGCGCTGGGCAGCGTGTTCGACGCCGCCGGCGTCGGCCAGGCGGTCGCCGGTGTGGTGCGCGCGGTGATTCCGGTCGACAACGCCTTCCTGGTCGTCGTCGCCTATGCGCTGGGCATGGCGCTGTTCACCATCATCATGGGCAACGCGTTCGCCGCGTTCCCGGTGATGACCGTCGGCATCGCAATACCGCTGCTGGTGACCCTGCACGGCGCCGACGCCGCACCGCTGGCGGCCATCGGCATGCTCTCCGGCTACTGCGGCACGCTGATGACGCCGATGGCGGCCAACTTCAATCTGGTTCCGGCCGCGCTGCTGGAGTTGAAGGATCCCTATGCCGTGATCCGCGCGCAGTGGCGCACCGGCGCGCTGCTGCTGGTATGCAATATCCTGCTGATGTATTTCATCGCGTTGCGCTGACAGCTTGCCGATGCCCATGTCGACAGCCAAACCGCACCCGCCACGCACCGTCCTGCTCACCGGCTTCGATCCGTTCGGCGGCGAAACCCTCAACCCGAGTTGGGCCGCCGTGGAAGCCTTGCACGGGGAAACCATCGCCGGCCGCCGTATCGCCACCGCGCAGTTGCCGACCTCGTTCGCGCGAGGCCCGCGCGCACTGCGCGCCGCGATCCGCAAACACTCGCCCGAGCTGATCGTCTGCGTCGGCCAGGCCGGCGGCCGCGCGCGGATCTCGCTGGAACGGGTCGCGATCAACGTCGACGATGCGCGCATCGCCTAAATTGGTTGACAACTTCTTGAGCTTGTGCATCTCCTGAGTTCGATCGCACGTCTTGTAATGCCGATCGTACGTGTCC
>JAYUUH010000067.1:0-6154 GCA_043754745.1 Lysobacter sp. | reverse complement strand
GCAGTATCGCCTCGACCGCCCGCTACCGGCGCAGTACGCCGCGTGGCTGGGCGATGTCGCGCGCGGCGATCTTGGACCGTCGTTCCAGTATCCCGATTACACCGTCAATCAACTGGTCGCACAGGCCTTGCCGGTCTCGCTGCTCAATGGCGGCCTTGCGCTGCTGCTGGCGCTGCTGTGCGGCATCCCGATCGGCGCGTGGGCCGCGCTGCGCGGCGGTTCGTGGCTGGATCGCGGCCTGATGCTGTTCGCGGGGCTGGGGCTGGCGGTACCGAAATTCGTGGTCGCGCCGTTGCTGGTGTTGCTGTTCGCGGTGACCCTGCACTGGCTGCCCGCGGGCGGCTGGGGCGAGTGGAACAACATCGTGCTACCGGTGATCGCGCTGGCCTTGCCCAATCTCGCCTACTGCGCGCGGTTGACCCGCGCGTCGATGCTCGAAACGCTCAACGCCGAATACCTGACCGCCGCACGTGCGCGCGGGTTGTCCGAAGCGCGGCTGTTGTTCGCGCATGCGCTGAAGCCGGCGCTGCTGCCGGTGGTCGCATGGTTGTCGCCGGCGCTGATCAACATCGTCACCGGCTCGGCGGTGGTGGAGCAGGTGTTCGGCATCCCCGGCATGGGCCGTTATTTCGTGCAGGGCGCGCTCAATCGCGACTACACCCTGGTGCTGGGCGTGGTGCTGGTGGTGGGCGCGCTGATCGTCGCGATCAACGCGCTGGTCGATGCGCTGCGCGCGTGGATGGATCCGCGCCTGCGCGAGGAAGGCTAGACTGGCGCATGGTCCGTCACCGATAAGGACAACGCATGACCGTCGTCTATCGCCCCGCCAACACCGCCGAAGCGCACATGGTCCGGCAGATGCTGGAAGCCGAGGGCATTCCCGCCTACATCCAGGGCGAGTATCTGCAGGGCGCGATCGGTGGACTGCCGATCTCCAATACCGAACTGATGCTGCGCGTGGCCGACGAGCATGCCGAAGCCGCGCGCGCGATCGTCGATGCGTGGGAAAGCGGGGAGCCCGTGCAACTCGATGACGACATCGATGATGCCGATGCTTCCGAGCCGGTGCGGCTGGAGCGGCAGGCGAGCGGTGGTGGATACACGCTGGGGAAGGGATTGCTGTTGCTTTTTGCCGTTGTGCTCGGCGGCGGTCTGGCGATGACGCTGTTGCGGCGCTACGCGGAAGGGTGATGCTTCCGCTTCTCCGGTCATCGCCGCGGAGGTCTACGTTGTGATGCGGAGGCAGGTGCCTACGGACAGCCGGAAGGCATGTCAGATCCCCAACCACCTCGCCACCACCTGCCGCAATTCCTCCACGCCCGCTTTCGACTCCGACGACAACGTCTGTACGCTGACCGTATCGCCGTAGTTGGACTGCAGGTCCTTGCGCACGGCCTGCAACACGTTCAGCCCGGCGCCGCGGCCGAGCTTGTCGGCCTTGGTCAGCACCGCGTGGACGGGCAGGCCGTTTTCGATGGCGTAGCCGAGGATCTGGCGGTCGTAGTCCTTCAGCGGGTGGCGGATGTCCATCACCACCACCAGGCCCTTGAGGGCCTCACGGCTGCGGAAGTAGTCGGCGAGGAAGGCCTGCCAGTGCGCCTGCAGGTCCTTGGGCACCTTGGCGTAGCCATAGCCGGGCAGGTCGACCAGAAACTTGTTTTCATGCGGCGGGATGTCGAAGAACACTAGTTGCTGCGTCCGGCCGGGGGTCTTGGACACCCGGGCAAGGGCGTTCTGCTGGCACAAGGCGTTGAGTGCGCTGGATTTACCGGCGTTGGAGCGGCCGGCGAACGCGACCTCCCAGCCGCCGTCGGGCGGCAGCTGGCGGGGGGTGTGGGCGGCCAGCAGGTAGCCGGAGCGGTGGAACGGGTTCGAAGGGGTAGCCATCGCCATAGGATCGCACGGCCCGGGACGATTGCCGTTTGACCGCCTTTTATGCGACGACGATAATTCCATGGTTTCGGTCTGTGGCCGGCATTTCGCCGGCCCCGCCTCGTCATTTGGAGTGTTGAGCATGCGTCACGCCCGTGCCTACGGTTTCGCCGGTCTCGCGGTTCTCGCGATCGCGGCGGCTGCCGCCATCGCCCAGCCCTCGGTCACGCCCGTGCCCGAAGTCGCCCCGGCCCAGGCCGTGCCGCTGGATGCGTCGTTCGTGGCCGAGGTGGCCAAGGCCAAGAAGGGTAATCCCAAGGACGGTGCGACCAAGGCCGCGGCCTGCGCCGCCTGCCACGGCCTGGATGGCAACGCTACAGACCCGTCGCTCTATCCGCGCATCGCCGGCCAGAGCGAGCGCTACGTCGCCCGCCAGCTGGCGCTGTTCAAGGGCGGCGAGCGCGTCAATGCGATCATGCAGCCCTACGCCGCGCCGCTCAGCGCTGAGGACATGCGCGACATCGGTGCTTATTACGCGACCCAGAAATCGGGCGCGGGCATCGCCGACGACACCGCCATCGCCGAAGGCCCGAACAAGGGCATGAAGTTCTACGAAGTGGGCCAGAAGCTCTACCGCAGCGGCGACGCCGGCCGCGGCATTCCGGCCTGCATGGCCTGCCACGGCCCTGCCGGCGCCGGCAACCCGGGCCCCGCCTATCCGCACGTCGGCGGCCAGCAGGCGTGGTACACCGCCCGCCGCCTGCAGGAATACCGCACCGGTACCACGACCGAGCGCGACGGGGCGCTGTTCCACATCATGTCGTCGGTGGCTAAGCCGCTGACCGATGAGGAGATCCAGTCGCTGTCCAGCTACATGCAGGGTCTGCACTCGCGCGGCGGACAGGGCTGATGCCCACCTCCCGCGTCCGCCGGCCGGGCGCGGAAGGATCGCTTCGGCGCGTCGCCGTTCATGTGCAGGCTGTTCCCATGTGTACAGACACCATCGAGCGCAGTCGCATGAGCGTCGCCGCTGCCGCATGTTCGTACGCTGCTTGTCGCTCTGCTGCTCGTTCCTCCGCTGCCTGAAGCGCGACGCCGGCCCGGAGATCCTCCGCGCTGGCGTTTTCATTCCCCCTGCAGGATGCCGTCCATGTTGCGTTCCCTTTTCTGGTCGCTGTTGCTCGTCCTCCCGTTGACCGCCTGCGCGCAGGCGCCGTCCGGCCCGCCGCAGCCCGGCGTCGATTACGAAGTGCTCGAGAACGGACAGCGCTGGCAGGCGCCGAATGGCAAGATCGAAGTGGCGGAGGTGTTCGCCTACTGGTGCTCGCACTGCGCGGATTTCCAGCCGATGGTCGATGCCTGGAAGAAGAAGATCCCGGCCGATGTGAGCTTTGTCTACGTGCCCGCCGCATTCGATCCGCAAGACGCCTACGGCAAGGCCTTCTTCGCCGCCGATGCCGCCAAGGCGGTGCCGAAGATCCATCAGCCGATGTTCGACGCCATCCATGAGGAAGGCGTGCTGCCGCGCAGCAACGCCACGGTTGACGAACTGGGAACCTGGCTCGCCAAGCGCGGTCTGAATCGCGCCAGGATGGTGACCTCGATGCAGTCCAAGGCCGTCGCCGAGCGCATGGCCCGCGCGCAGGCTTTCGCGGTCGCCAACCGTGTCAGCGGCACCCCGACGCTGATCGTCAACGGCAAATACGTGGTCCGCGCGCGCACGCTGGAAGAGCGCATGCGGGTGGTCGATGGGCTGATCGCGATCGAACGCGCCGCGGCCAAGAAACGCTGAGCACGACGACACCGGGCACGACAACGCTGATGCGCCGCCGCCGGAAAGGTTCCGGGCCCGGCATACGGAATACGACAGGAGAGACACGATGAAGCGACACCTGATTTTCGCGCTGCTGGCCGGCGTTGCGTTGACGGCTTGCACCGGCAAGGAAGACGAGACCGCCGCCGCACCGGTCGCCGCGACCGAAGCCGCGCCGAACGATGCCGAAGTGATGGCCGCCGCCGAGGCCCTGGCGAAGGCGTCCGCCGATCCAAACGCGCCCGTCGCCGAAGCCGCGGCGCCCGCTGCCGAAGCCGCCACGCCCGTGCCCGCCGCGCAGCCCAACGGCGCGATCCCGGGCCTGAAGCTCGGCAGCGACTACGAGATCATCAAGAACGGCCAGCCGTTCGAGCCGCTGAACGGCAAGATCGAGGTCGTGGAAGTCTTCAACTTCGTCTGCCCGGCCTGCGCGGCATTCGAGCCGCTGGTGGGGAACTGGAAGAAGACCCTCGGACCGGACGTGCGCTTCACCTATGTGCCCGCGGCCTTCGGCGGCAATTGGGACCAGTACGTGCGCAGCTTCTATACCGCCCAGACCATGGGCATCGCCGAAAAGGCCCACGCCCGCACCTATGACGCGATCCATCTGGAAGGCAAGCTCAAGGGCGAGCGGGGCGAGGACAGCGATGCCGACATCGCCGCGTTCTACGCCCAGTTCGGCGTGGAAGCCAAGCAGTTCGCCGGCAACATGAAGAGCTTCGCGGTGACCGGTAAGTACAACAAGGCGCGGCAATATATCCAAACCCAGCAGGTCACCGGCACGCCGACGCTCATGGTCAACGGCAAGTACCGGGTGCTCGGCGGCCGCAGTTGGGAAGAGCGCCTGAGCATCGCCGACGCACTGATCGCCCATGAACGCGCGCAGGCCGCCGCGCCCGCCGCTGCGGCCCCCTGAGTTGCAGGAATCCGGCATCGAAACAATGGACCCGCCCGCTGGCACCGTAGTCGCCGACACCCCGGCGACACGACGGCTGCGGTTGCTCAGCGCCAATATCCAGGCGGGCACCAGCACGCGCCGCTACAGCGACTACGCGACCCGCAGCTGGTCGCACGTATTGCCCGTGGGCAACAAACGCGCTTCGCTGGACACCATTGCCGACCTGGCCGCCCGCCACGACATCGTCGGGCTGCAGGAAAGCGACCCGGGCAGCTGGCGCTCGGGTTTCACCAATCAGACCCATTACCTGGCCGAGCGCGCCGGTTTCGATTACTGGAGCCACCAGCCCAATCGCCGGGTCGGCGTGGTCGCCTCCAGCGCCAACGCGCTGCTGTCGCGGATGGAGCCGGTGGAAGTCAGCGATCATCCGCTGCCGGGGCGGATCTCCGGCCGCGGCGTGCTGGTCGCCCGGTTCGGCCGCGAAGCCGGCAGCCTGACCATCGCCGTCGCGCATCTGTCGCTGGGCGCCGGTTCGCGCCGGTCGCAGTTGGCCTTCATCGGCGAGCTGCTGCAGGATCATCCGCACAGCGTGCTGATGGGCGATTTCAACTGCACCGCCGATCAGCCCGAAATGTCGCTGCTGTTCCAGCGCACGCGATTGCAGCCGCCGGCCTGCACCGTGCACACGTTCCCGAGCTGGCGTCCGCAACGGGCGATCGACCACATCCTGGTCAGCGATGGCTTGGCCTGCAGCGGCATGCAGGCGATGCCCGCGGCGTGGTCCGACCATCTGGCGCTGTCGATCGATCTCGACGTACCGGCCGCGCTGATCCGCTGAGGACATTGATGCGTCGGCGGATCCCGCCGACGCCCTTCGACGCGAGGCGATCGGATCGCCGACGTTCCGGTCGGGCGCGTGGACCGCATCCGTCGCGTCCGCGCGCTGCGGCTTCTTGCATCGCAGCAACGATGCGCCGGCATTCGCTGGCCGCGCTTGTTTTCACCTCATATTTCCTGGCCGCGATCACGGAATGGGCCGCGATTGCGTCACCGATATCCGTCGCATACGCGGCCCGGCGATAGCCTGTCGCTTCTGACAGTTGCGGCCCGAAAAGCGGTGGCACCACATTATTCCCGGCACTTCGCCGCGCAGGATGCGTCGGCGCTGTGCCGGTCCGTTCGCCGTCGCGTTCGATCGCGATGCGCATACGGCGTCATCCGCGGTCAACGGGGACAGGGAGGTCAATCGCTGCGTCATTCCTGCTTGTCGGCGGAAATCAAAGCTCATCAGCCAAGACGTCGCGGCCGCGCACAGCGGCCGTCAGGAAGCCCTTACATCACTGGAGAAGCAAGTCATGGCACGACAGAAGCAACCGAAACAACGCGCGTTGGCCGCCGCATGCCTGATGGCGCTGGCGTTCGCCGCCAGCAACAGCGCGTTCGCGCAGGACGATCTAGAAAGAAAGGCGCTGGAAACCGTGGCCGCCAGGCTGGGCGTCAGCCCGGATGCGCTGGTTCTCGAAAATCTGGGGGCTGGTGCCTTCGATCTGCAGCAATTGATTTTCTATAAC
>JAYUUH010000066.1:0-6158 GCA_043754745.1 Lysobacter sp. | reverse complement strand
GTCGCCCTGCGGCGCGACGAACGCGCTGGCGGCGAACGCGTCCGCCTCCGGCGCAGGCAGTGCCTTGCGGTCGAGCTTGCCGTTGGGCGTGAGCGGCCACACCGTCATCCGCACGTAGGCAGCGGGCACCATGAACGCCGGCAGCGTTTCCGCCAACTGCGCCCGCAGCGCGTCGACGGGACAGGCCTCGACGCCGTCGCGATGCACGCCGTGGTGAAGCCCGCTGTCGTGAAGCTCGTAATAGGCGACCAGTTGCTTGCGACCCTGGTCGTCGTCGCGCGCCAGAACCACGACTTCGCGGATGTCCGCGCGCGCGGCCAGCGCCGCCTCGATCTCGCCCAACTCGATGCGATGACCGCGCACCTTCACCTGGAAGTCGTTGCGGCCGAGATATTCCAGTGTGCCGTCGGCCGATTCGCGCGCCAGATCGCCGGTGCGGTACAGACGGTCGCCGGGCACGAACGGGCTGTCGATGAAGCGTTCCGCGGTCAGCTCGGGGCGATGCAGATAGCCGCGCGCCACGCCAATGCCGCCGATATGGATTTCGCCGGTTTCGCCCGCGGCCACGGGTCGGCCATCGCTGTCGAGCAGATGGATGCGATGGCCATCGATCGCGCGCCCGATCGGGACGCTCGAGGCGGACGACAGCTGGTCGCAGGCATGCACGCTGGACCAGATCGTGGTCTCGGTCGGACCGTAGGCGTTGAACATGCGCCGGGCCGCCGTTCCACGCGCGCCGGCCCAGCGCTTCACCTGCGCCGGGGGCAAGGCTTCGCCGGCGCAGATCAGCACCCGCACCGATGCCAGCGCATCGTCCGCCAGGCCGGACAGCACGATCGGCGGCAGGGTCGCGTGGGTGATCCCGTCGCGCGCCACCAGCGCCGCGAGAGTCTCGCCGGCCAGTATTTCGCCGGGCGCGCCCAGGTGCAGCGAGGCGCCGTGGCTCAGCGCCATCGACCACTCGAACACGCAGGCGTCGAAGCTGAAGGACGCGAACTGCAGCACGCGACTGTCGGGCGACACCTCGAACAACTCGCCCTGCACGCGCTGCAGGTTGGGCAGACCGCGATGGGTCACCATCACGCCCTTGGGGCGGCCGGTCGAACCGGACGTATAGATGACGTAGGCCAGATGCTCCGGGCGCAGGCCGGTGTCTTCCAGCGCCTGGGCATCGCCTGGCAATGTCGACCATGCGTCGCAGTCGATCACGACCGGCACGACATCGGTCTCCGCTGGCATGCGTTCGACCAGCAGGCCTTCGAGCAGCGGGCGGCAGGCCGCATCGGTCAACACCAAGGTCGGACGCGCGTCGGCCAGCATGAACGCCAGTCGATCCGGTGGATACGCCGGGTCCAGGGGCACATAGGCGCCCCCGGCCTTCAGCACCGCCAGCACCGATTCGATGAGTCGCGGCGAACGCGACATGCAGATCGCTACCAGGACATCCGGGCCGACCCCATGCGCACGCAGTTCGCGCGCCAACCGGTTCGCGCCTTGATCCAGCGCGCCATACGTCGTGCGCGCATCGCCGCACACGATTGCAAGGGCATCCGGGCGCCGCAGCGCCTCTCGCTCGAAAGCCGAATGCGCATACTCCCGCGAAAACTCCATCCCAACTCTCCGTGCGCCTGTCTGACGCCGCTGCTGAAAAACCCCTGCAAGACAGTCTTTCCTGCCTGCTGCACCACCCTGGACCCCCATCTCGGTCAGTGCGTGACGATCATCTCACAGTCGCGAGCCACCCTGTCGGCAAGTGTCTTCGCTGTACCACACCGCATCGTGCGCCGCTCCACGCATCTGGCGTGATCGCAGTCGCCATCCCGCATGCGCCGTGGTTTGACCGGACCGGGCGCGCTTCGGCCTCTTGTCGAGAATGCATATCCGCCGCACGCTGGGACATGGCCGCGGGAGTCGCCCGGCGCCCGCAAAGGACAGGACCTCTCGATGCTGATCGAACCGCCAATCGACGCACGACGCCGGCACGCGATGACCCGCCTCGCGGGGTTCGTATTGCTGCTTGCCGCTGCCGTGACACGGGCCGCCGCGGCGCAGGCCGATGCCGGCGCTCGCGCGACCGACCGCGACGAAGCAGCGTTCCGCATGCTGTACGAAGAACTGGTCGAAATCGATACGACCCGCTCCGCCGGCAGTTGCACCCGCGCCGCCGAGGCGATGCGCGCGCGGCTGCGCGCGGCCGGCTTCCCCGGGAACGACCTGCGCGTGCTCGCGCCGCCCGAACGCCCGCAGGACGGCGCACTCATCGCGGAACTCCACGGCCGCGACCGCAGCCTCAAACCGATCCTGCTGCTGGCGCACATCGACGTGGTCGAAGCCCGCCGCGAGGACTGGCAGCGCGACCCGTTCACGCTGGTCGAGGAGGACGGCTGGTTCTACGCCCGCGGCGCCAGCGACGACAAGGCGATGGCCGCGATCTTCACCGACAGCCTGATCCGCTGGCGCCAAGAAGGCTTCATGCCGCGCCGCGGCCTGAAACTGGCGCTCACCTGCGGCGAAGAGACGCCGGACGTGTTCAACAGCGTCGAATGGCTGCTGAAAAACCACCCGGACGCGCTGGACGCGGCATTCGCACTGAACGAGGGCGCCAGCGGTGAACTCGACTCGGCCGGGCGCCACGTCGCCCTGCAGATCCAGGCCGGCGAGAAGGTCTATCAGAACTTCGAGCTGACCGCGGCCGACGGCGGCGGCCACAGTTCGCGGCCCACCCGCCAGAACCCGATCGTGCGGCTGTCCAGCGGGCTGGCGAAACTCGGCGCGCATCGTTTCCCGGTGCAGATCAATCCGGTGACCCGCGCCTATTTCGAGCAGCAACTGCGGCTGTCGCCGGCCGCCGCGGACGATCTGCGCGCGGTGCTGGACGATCGCGCCCGGCATGGCCGGGACCGGGAAGCCGCCGCCGATCGGCTGTGGGCGGCGAATCCGGGCTGGAACAGCATGCTGCGCACCACCTGCGTGGTCACCCGCATCAACGGCGGCCATGCCGACAACGCCCTGCCGCAGCAGGCCCGCGCCAACATCAATTGCCGGATCCTGCCTGGCGTGCCGGTCGAGAAGATCCGCGACGAACTCGTCCGGGTGCTGGACGATCCCGCCATCGCCATCGCCGCCACCGGGTCGACCGCAATCACCGCGCCGGTGCCGTCGCTGTCGGCGGCGATCCTCGATCCCGTGCGTGCGCTCGCGGCGGACATGTGGCCGGGCGTGGCCGTGGTGCCGACCCTCGCCACCGGCGCCACCGACGGCCGCTTCCTCAACGCGGCCGGCATCCCGACCTACGGACTGTCCGGCATCTTCCACGATGCCGAAGGGCCGCGCGCGCACGGCTTGAACGAACGCATCCGCGTGAAGTCGCTGCTCGACAGCCGCCGGTTCCTGCACGCCATCGTCCGCGTCTACGCCGACGCGCCCTGAGCTTCGGCCCCAACGGAAACGGGCCGGCGCAAGCCGACCCGTCCTTGAAACCCATCGCGGAAAGCATCAGTAACGGCTGGGAGGGTCCGCAGCGAAACCGTTCGGAAACGCCTGCGGCTGGCCGGAACGGTAGCCGTCGTAGCGGTTCGGCCGCGGCATCACGCCCATCGCCACCAGGTTGTTGATGTCGTCGTAGCGCAGCTGCAGCACCTGCGCCGGCGTGCGCGAAGCGCGGACGAAGTCAGTGCGGCCGACCGGCGACCACTCGCGCGCGCCGTGGCCGGTACCGATGCTCTGGGCCGGCGCGCCGTTGCCTGCATAGGCGGAATCCGCGGCCGCTTCCGATGCCCGGCGGGACGCCTGCGGCGACGCCGGCGCGGCCTTGCCTTCGGCGCGTCCGGCCTGGCCGCGGTAGCGATCGCTGCGTTCGTAGTCGCGATCATCGCGGGAGATCGGCGCGGGCTCGTAGTGCGGCTGCGGCTGCGCGCGTTCGCGGAACACCGCCACACCGATCACGCCGACGTTGTCCGGACGACCGGTGCGCGCGGCGTAACTGTCGGGCAGGTCGGTGAAATAGAACTGGGCCACGTCCTGCCAGGACTTGCGCCAGCCGGTGATCTCGGTGCTCTGCCACGGGCCCAGCACATAGCCGGTCTGGCCGGCGGCGGCGGTGTCGCCGCTGATCGCGTTCACGCCGTCCACCGACAGCACCACGAGCACGCGCTCGCCGGTGGTGTTGGTCATGCGCACGCTGTAGCGGTGGCCAGGGACGCCGGGCACCCAGTCGCGGCCGCGGTGACGGTATTCGGGCAGCCATTCGCCGGTATCGCGATCGACGATATCGACATCGACCAGCGGTTGCGCCGACAGCGGGCTGCAGGCGGTGGCGGCGATCAGGGCGGCGGACAGCAGCAGGACGGTAGGGCGCAACATGACGGGCTCCGTGGTGGTGGTCCGGTGTGGACACTCACCTTCAACGCGCCGTGTCCGGGAACGGGGTTTCGGGCCGACACGGCGGCACCGGCGCGGGATTCAGCCGCGGGTAAACTAGCCGGCCGTTTGCCAGGTATTCCCCCGCGCCCATGACCGTCACCCGCGTCCTTACCGGCATCACCACCTCGGGCATCCCGCATCTGGGCAACTACGTCGGCGCGATCCGCCCCACGGTGGCCGCCAGCCGCAGCGCCGGCACCCAGAACTTCTATTTCCTGGCCGACCTGCACGCGCTGATCAAGGTCCAGGACCCCGCTAAAGTGCAGCGCTCGACGCTGGAGATCGCCGCCAGCTGGCTGGCCTCCGGCCTGGAGCCGGACAACGACCGGGTGTGGTTCTACCGCCAGAGCGAAATCATCGAAATCCCGGAGCTGACCTGGTTCCTCACCTGCGTCGCCGGCAAGGGCATCCTCAACCGCGCCCACGCCTACAAGGCCAGCGTCGACAAGAACCGTGCCGAGAGCGAGGACGACGACAACGGCATCACCGCCGGCCTGTTCATGTACCCGGTGCTGATGGCCGCCGACATCCTGGTGTTCAACGCGCACAAGGTGCCGGTGGGCCGCGACCAGATCCAGCACATCGAGATGGCGCGCGATTTCGCGCAGCGCTTCAATCATCTGTACGGCGATCATCTGGTGCTGCCCGAAGCGGCGGTGGAGGAACACGTCGCCACCTTGCCCGGTCTGGATGGCCGCAAGATGTCGAAGAGTTACGACAACACCATCCCGCTGTTCTGCACGCGCGAAGAGCTGAAGAAGCTGATCTTCTCGATCGTCACCGACTCGCGCGCGCCGGGCGAAGCCAAGGACACCGAAGGCTCCGCGCTGTTCCAGCTCTACCAGGCCTTCGCCAGCGCCGAGGAAACAGCGGCGATGCGCGACGCCTTCGCGCAGGGCATCGGCTGGGGCGATGCGAAACAGAAGTTGTTCGAGCTGATCGACGCCGAACTCTCGCCGATGCGCGAACGCTACAACGCCCTGATGCAGCAACCGCAGCGGATCGAAGAGATGCTCCGCGAAGGCGCCCGCGTCGCCCGCGAACGCCACGGCCTGCCGCTGATGCGGCGGCTGCGCGAGGCGGTGGGGTTGCGGGATTTGTCGACGCTGGCGGAGACGGCATCAGAGAATGTAGTCAAACCGAAAACCGCGCTGCCGCAGCTCAAGCAATATCGCGAGCAGGACGGGAAGTTCTATTTCAAATTGATCTCGGCGTCGGGCGAAACTTTGCTGCAGAGCCTTGGATTCGACAATCCCAAGGATGCCGGCGCCTGGGTCGCACGCCTCAAGCGCGAGGGCGGGGCTGCGCTGGCGGAAGCAATAAAATCTATCGCAGTGTTTCCTACTAGTGGCAGCGAAGCTGCTGCCACTGTCATTGCAATGTTTGCACTGGATGCACTGAAAGACGCCGGAGAAGAACGTGGAAGTGCAAAAATGCCCGCACCGTTGATGCAAGCGCAAAAGTGACAAACAGCACATGCACCCAGACCCGAAGGGCGACGCACAAGGATGTGCGTCGTGTTCCGACCGAGCCAAGGATTGGCGAGTCGGAACATCCCGGCTGCATTGGATTGGCGGGTTCGCTTCGTCGGGGAGGGCCCTTTTCTTTGGTTCGTTTCTTTGACTCGCGCCATGCGCTCGCCTCTTCGGGGCCGGCTTCGCCGTTCGGGCGTGCTTCGCGCACCTCGTGGGCCAACAAAAGAAATGAACCGGCCGCGCAGCGGACGAACGCTGTTG
>JAYUUH010000065.1:0-2101 GCA_043754745.1 Lysobacter sp. | reverse complement strand
TGATCGATCGCTCGCAGCGATCAATACCAGAAACCCGGCTGCGGCCGGGTTTTTGTTTGCCCGGACTTTATTCGCGGCTCGAACTCGAGCTGCAATATCCAACGACGAAAAGCCGGCCTGCGCCGGTTTTTTCAGTGCGGCAGTGCTGGCATCAAAGCGCATCGGCTTCGGCCGCGTCCGCCTTCTGGCGGTCGAAAAACGCCATCACGTCCGGCATGATCGGCCAGGTACCCTCCCGCCCTATCGCCGAGACCAGGTACCAGCGATCCTTCCAGCCCAGCTCGTCGATCACGGCCTGTGCCGCAGCTTGCTGCTCTTCCTCCAGCAGCAGGTCGGCCTTGTTGAGGACCAGCCAGCGCGGCTTGTCGAGCAATTCCGGATCGTGCTTGAGCAACTCGCGTTCGATCGCGCGCACCTGTTCGGCCGGCGACACGCCTTCCACACCGCCTTCCATGGGCGCGATGTCCACGAGGTGCAGCAGCAGACGCGTGCGCTGCAGGTGACGCAGGAATTGCGCACCGAGCCCGACGCCATCCGCCGCGCCTTCGATCAGGCCGGGGATATCGGCGATCACGAAGCTGCGGTACTGCTCGACGCTGACCACACCCAGATTCGGATACAACGTGGTGAACGGATAGTCGGCAACCTTCGGCGTCGCCGCGGACACGGCGCGGATGAAGGTGCTCTTGCCGGCGTTCGGGAAGCCCAGCAGGCCCACGTCGGCCAGCAACTTCAGCTCCATCTTGAGCGTGCGCTCCTCACCCGGCAGGCCCGGCAACGCCTTTTGCGGCGAACGGTTGACCGAGCTCTTGAAGTGCATGTTGCCGAGACCGCCCTTGCCGCCCTTGGCCACCAGCAGACGATCGCCGTGCCGGGTCAGGTCGCCAATCACCTAGTCGGTCTCGACGTTGGTGATCGCGGTGCCGACCGGCACGATGATGGTGAGGTCGTCACCACCCTTGCCGTAGGCCTGCCGCCCCATCCCGTTCTCGCCACGCTGGGCGCGGAACTGCTTTTGATGGCGGAAATCGACCAGGGTGCTGAGGTTTTCGTCGGCGATCACCCAGATGCTGCCGCCGCCACCGCCGTCACCGCCGTCGGGGCCGCCAAGGGGGATGAATTTCTCACGGCGGAAACCGACGCAGCCGTTGCCGCCGTTGCCTGCGATGACCCGGATTTCGGCTTCGTCGACGAGTTTCATTGCTTTGGGAGCCTGAGAGCGGGAACGGGGAGTGATGAAGCGGAAACAGTGGAGCGGGAATGGGAACGGCGGAATGGTGGCGATTGGCAGTTTACTGGCGCGAGAGCTACACGGAGGTAGTGGGCCGCAGAAACGACGGACGCTCCATTCCCTTTTCCCTATTCCCGCTTCATCACTCCCCGCCCCCAAACGAAAAGCCCCGCCGAAGCGGGGCTTTCGCACATCGACATGTCGCGATTATGCGGCGACGACGACGCTGACGGTGCGGCGCTGCTTCGGACCCTTGGTCGAGAACTCGACCTTGCCGTTCACCAGCGCGAACAAGGTGTGGTCGCGGCCGAGGCCGACGCCCATGCCCGGATGGAACTGGGTGCCACGCTGACGGATGATGATGTTGCCGGCTTCGATCGCCTGGCCGCCATAGATCTTCACGCCCAGGTATTTCGGGTTGGAGTCGCGGCCGTTGCGCGAAGAACCTCCGGCCTTTTTATGTGCCATGACTGCTTCTCCTTACTTGTTGTCGCCGGAACCAGCGATCCCGGTGATCTCGATTTCGGTGTAGTGCTGACGATGGCCCATCTGCTTGCGATGATGCTTGCGGCGGCGGAACTTGACGATGCGGATCTTGTCGGCGCGGCCGTGGCCGACGACCTTGGCGGTGACGCTGGCGCCCTTGAGCGCATCGCCGAGCTTCACGCCTTCGCCATCGCCCAGCAACAGGATCTGATCGAAAGTGATCTCGCTGCAGGCGTCGACATCAAGGAGTTCGACGCGGAGCGTCTCGCCCTTCATCACGCGGTATTGCTTGCCGCCGGTGACTACAACTGCGTACATGACCGTATTCCTCTGTAGTTATTTTTGGTCGCTGCCGCGCCTTTCGTGGCGGACAGAAGCGGAATT
>JAYUUH010000064.1:0-6176 GCA_043754745.1 Lysobacter sp. | reverse complement strand
CGAGATTATCAAGAACTTTCGGATCCTGGCCGAGGACGCCAAGCAGAGCGCGAAGAACGCGGCCGAGGGCTATGGCGGGACGCTCGAGAAGATCGGGCGCGACCTCGCCGAGCTGAAGCAGGACATGGTCACTAAGTTCTCGGACCATGACAAGGCGTTGGCGAATCACAGCCAGCGCCTGGCGACAGTGGAACGCTCACAGCGCGGTAGCCGGCGCTAGGGCAGCTCCAGCAACGTCGGCGCGCGGAGGTTTTCCCCGAGTATCCCCTGGCCCCTGATCGACTCGAAACCCCAGATCCACAAGCTGCCGTCGGTGCGAACGGCGAACGACCGCATGCTTCCCACGTAAACGGCAGCCACGTTTGAGATCCCGGCAACCTTCACCGGCTTCCGGTGATACGACGAGTCCGTGCTGGGGACGCCGATCTGCCCGTAGCCATTGAAGCCCCACATCCAGAGCGTGCCGTCGCGCAGCAGCGCCGCAGCATGCCCGAAGCCGAGGCTGAGTGCCTTGACGTTGGTCAGCGACTTCAGCTGCTGCGGAAGCAGGATGCGGCCGCCGGGTGAGTCTGGCGCCTCCGGTTCGTTGCCGTCGCCCATCACGCCCGACGTCGCCGTCCCCCACAGCCACACCGTCCCATCGTCTCGCACCGCGCCCGAGAAGCTGTTGCCGCCGGCGCTGCCCATGCCCGTGGCGATCGCGACCACGCGGTCCAGTCCGCTCACTTCGGCCGGCAACCATCCGTTGGTTCTCGTGCCGTTACCAAGTTGGCCGTCGTGGTTCAGCGCTTGGAAGAACGAGCCTTGGGTGAATGGTAGTGCTGATGTTCGTGTTTCAATGATTTGCTTTGGGGAATGGGATGGGGTTTCTTTACTCGATGACAGGCACATTGCCGAAATCAGTTTTGACTTGACCGATGGCGGTTCAGGCGGTAGCAATGTTCTGCCTCTAAGGGAAAATGACAAAGTGGCATTCCAAGGAATAATCAAATCGGGCGCGTTTGATGTTCCTGGATCTCTGGCCCGCGAATGGCTAGCAATGCCGTCAAATCCAAATGGGTGTATGAATAGTGATGTCCTGCGTCCGTGGGTCAATGGTGTTGATCTCACTCGCCGTTACAGTGACTCGTGGATTATTGACTTTGGCTTAGACCCTGAAGAGAAGAAGGCGTCTATGTATGTAGCTCCTTTTCAGTATTTGATTGAAGCCGTGAAGCCGGAGCGCGCGAAGAATCGTGTAGAAGAGGCGCGTGATGTTTGGTGGAGACTGTGGTGTCCTCGGCCTGAGATGAGAAAGGCGATCAGTGGGTTGTCGGGGTATATTGCGACTTCTATTGTGGCTAAACATCGCTTATTCGTTGTCCTGCCTGTTTCTGTTTTGCCATCAAATAAAGTTGTTGCCATTGTTAGGAATGACGACGTCACCCTTGGTGTGCTCTCATCCAATATTCATTTGATTTGGGCTGAACGTATATCAACGCGGCATGGGGTCGGTAACGACCCTTCTTATAACCCGCAGACTTGTTTTCAGACGTTCCCCTTCCCCGAAGGCCTCACCCCGAACTTTCCCGCCAGCGCCTACGCCGACGACCCGCGCGCGCAGCGCATCGCCGACGCCGCGCGTGCGCTGGTCGAAGCCCGCGACCGCTGGCTCAACCCGCCCGAATGGGTTGACCGCATTCCCGAAGTCGTGCCGGGTTACCCGGACCGCATCGTCGCCAAGCCCGGCTTCGAATCCGAACTGAAAAAGCGCACGCTCACCAACCTCTATAACGCGCGTCCCGCGTGGCTGGATCATCTGCATCGCGACCTCGACGTGGCCGTCGCCGCCGCCTACGGTTGGGAATGGCCGCTGAGCGACGACGACATCCTCAAACGTCTGTTCGAGCTGAATCGGCTCCGGAGCGCGGAATGACGATTAAACACATCGCTTTCCTGCACGGCCTCGCACTTTCCGCCGTGATGGCGTCTGCTTGCGCCAGCAAGCAGACAGCGCCGGACGTTGCCCTCGGCGCGGGCGCCAATGATGTGCCGGTACGGAACAGCGACCCGCTGACCAATATCGATGATCCGAAGACTTCATCCGGCGCAAAAATGCCGAAATCGCTGCAGGGTGTCTGGCACGAAAACAGCCAGCACGGTCGAGACCAGTGCGAGCGCTATCGACGTCTCGGTCCCGATAAACAGCCTGTAGACGAAGCATCCGATCCACTTGTTGGTGCGCTCGTGATCAATGATCGTATTGTTCACGCATATTCAGAATATGGAGAGGGCGATTTCTTCTCGATCCAGAACGTACAGAAGTTGAGCCCAGGGCAGTGGCGCGTCCGAAGCCGCGTGTACATCGATACGATGCCTTCTTATGACTAGCATGGAACCGAATCCGTTGACCTGTTCCTGCTTCGTGGTGGGAAGCTTCGCTGGACGAAACACGGTCATGGTGAGCGTGTGCGGACCGAGGGCCCGCATTTCTTCAGGTGCGGCGCTCCCCAAAAAGGATTCTAGAAAGCGAGCGATAGTGCAGGAAACGTTGGTAATCACCTTTTTGGGGGAGACAAGGCATGACTGATCTTGATCCAAGGACGTACCGGGTGCGCCAGCTCGTTCATGACGCGGCAGGCACGAGAAACGAAGATGTCGTGGCGCCCGATGATCTGGTAACGCATCACCCGTTCTCGAATCGTGACGCACATATGCGCGACGGGGTGATCCTGGGGGTAGAGGATTTGAACCCGAATTACAGGCGCGGCGACCGCTCCTATGCTTACATCGGCGGCGAATATCAGGAAATCATCGATGCGCAGGTCGATGCCTACCGCAATCTGAAGCCCGATCAGGTTTTGCTCGTCAAAGACTTCATCCTTGAAGATCCCCAGCCGGCGAGAGGGGACAGTAATCGTGCGGTGGATGTGCCTTCGCCCGTGGCAGGTTATGTGAGCCAAGTGCGTGCCGGTGGCGGTATGGTTGAAATCATGGATCGCGAAGGTGGTGATGTCATTGCGCGCGTTCGGCATATGAGCGGTATAACACTCGCTGTCGGCGATACCGTGGAATATGGACAGCGGCTTGGTACTCAGAACAACCTTGGATTAGGTGCCAATGCCGGAAAGCATGTCCACCTCGAAATGGATGCCCGCTACTACCAGCAGTATGAAAATTACGTCAGTGATCTGACGAATGGGCGTTTGCCCGTGCAGGCTGGGCTTCGGGAAAATGTCGTGCCTATGCCTGTCCGGGACGACAACGTAGCGAGATTGGGTGAAGCCAGCGAACGCGTTCGCGATCTGCAGATGGCATTGATAGCAGACGGTTATCGGTCGGTCGGTAATCAGCCCATCGTGGCGGACGGGGTGTACCGGCCGGGAATGCAGGGCGCGATCATTGCCTTTCAGCAAGACCATGGACTTTTGCAGACAGGGGATATCGATGTGGCTACATGGCAGCAGGCGTCCCATATCAACCGACAAGCATCAGGAGAGCCCGCGGTCGAGAATCGACGTGGCGCGCAATTCGTAGGGCGACAGATATTGAACGAAATCAATCAAGAGCCAGTAGCGCAGCGCATCATCGGCGATCCTCGATACGGATTACGCCCTCCACCTGATCCAGCACGCACTGGACGACAGCCGGAATGGACTGAGCACGCAGGACATACGCTTGAGCGCGACATGGCTCCCGCCAATCAGCCTGTGCAACGTGGTGCGGTGCAGCCGCTCGAAGCCCCGCAGTTGGATCCAGTGGCTCCTCCAATGAACGGTCCACGCGGCCGTGGCAACCCAGACCGCGACGCGCCCCTGCGTCTTGATCAGGACCGAGATGGCCCGCAAAACCCCCCGCAGCGCGGCGCTCAACGGATGACCGATCCCGATCACGTCGCCAACCCGAACTGGCAGCAGGCCCAACAGGCGATGCGTCTGGCAGCCATCGATCCGAACGACAGACTCACACCCGATCAGCGCGAGCGGGTCACCGCTGGCGTTGTCGCTGGGGTGCTGGCGGATACGGGCACCAAGATGTCGGGGATTGATCGGATCGATGCGAGCACTATCGCCGATCCGCAGACCGGCTTGCCCAAGTATCTCATCGCGGGACAAGGCGACCCGGCGACCGCGCATTACAGGCGCGTGGCGGTGGATGTGTCGGAAGCGTTGAACACGCCGGTCGAACAGTCGTCGGAAGTCGCCAGATCGGCGACACAAACCCGGGAGCAGGTGCAGGCGCAGCAGCTCGCGCAGGCGCAGACCCTCAATCAGGATGGGCCGAGCGGCCCGACGATGCGGATCGGCGCGCGCGGAGCTGGCGGCGGCGATACCGGCTGAACCATCACTCGCCAGTCATCGCCAACGCCAGGGCCTGCGCCACTTCGATACCGTCGATGGCGGCGGAATAGATGCCGCCGGCATAGCTGGCGCCTTCGCCGGCGGGGTAGAGGCCGCGGGTGTTGATGCTCTGGTAATCGGCGCCGCGGGTGATGCGGATCGGCGATGAGGTGCGGGTCTCGACACCGGTCAGCACTGCGTCGTGCATCGCGAAGCCCTTGAGCTGGCGGTCGAGCGCCGGAATGGCTTCGCAGATCGCGGCGATGGCGTAATCGGGCAGGGCGGTGGACAGGTCGCCCAGACGCACGCCGGGCGTGTATGAGGGCTGCACGTCGCCGAAATCTTTCGACGGCCGGCCGCGCACGAAATCGCCGACAAGCTGGCCGGGCGCCCAGTAATCGCCGCCGCCGAGCGCGAACGCCTGGCGCTCCCATTGGCGCTGGAACGCGATGCCGGCGAGCGGGCCGCCGGGATAATCCGCAGGGCTGATGCCCACCACTAAGCCGGCGTTGGCGTTGCGTTCGTTGCGCGAATACTGGCTCATGCCGTTGGTGACGACCTGGCCGGGTTCCGAGGTGGCCGCGACCACGGTGCCGCCCGGGCACATACAAAAGCTGTAGACGCCGCGTCCGTTGCGCGCATGGTGGACGAGACGATAGTCGGCGGCGCCCAGCAGCGGATGCCCGGCGAACGCTCCGAAGCGTGCATGGTCGATCATCGACTGCGGGTGCTCGATGCGGAAGCCGATCGAGAACGGTTTGGCTTCGACATACACGCCGCGTGCGTGCAGCATCCCAAAGGTATCGCGGGCGCTGTGGCCGATCGCCAGCACCACGTGTTCGCAGGGCAGTTCCTCGCCATCCTTCAGCACGAGGCCGCGCATCCTGCCGTCGACGATGCGCACGTCCTCGACCCGAGCGCCGAAGCGGATTTCGCCGCCCAGCGATTCGATGGTCGCGCGCATCTTCTCGATCATGCTCACCAGCCGGAACGTGCCGATGTGCGGCTTGCTCACGTACAGGATTTCTTCGGGCGCGCCGGCCAGCACGAATTCCTCCAGCACTTTGCGGCCGTAATGGTGCGGATCCTTGATCTGGCTCCAGAGCTTGCCGTCGGAGAACGTGCCGGCGCCGCCTTCGCCGAACTGCACGTTGGATTCGGGATCGAGCACCGCCTGGCGCCACAGGCCGAAGGTATCGCGGGTGCGCTCGCGCACCGCCTTGCCGCGCTCCAGCACGATCGGCCGGAAACCCATCTGCGCCAGGATCAGCGCTGCGAACAGGCCGCAGGGTCCGAAACCGATCACCACCGGCCTGGATTTCAGCGTGGCTGGCGCCTGCGCCACGAAGCGGTAGCGCATGTCGGGGCTGCGCGCGACGTGGGCGATACCGCGTCCAGTCACGGCCGCGGCGATGTTTTCGCGCAGTTCGACATCGACCGTGTAGATCAGCGCGATCGCGCTGCGCTTGCGCGCGTCGTAGCTGCGCTTGTGGACCGTGAAACCGAGGAGGTCGCCGTCGTCGATGCCCAGACGCTGCAGGACCGCCGCCCGCAAAGCGTCCTCGGGGTGGTCCAGCGGCAGTTTGAGTTCGGTCAGGCGCAGCATTCGGAGATTCGGATCGGATGAAGCGGCAATGCTCGTTGAGGTCGGGGGTCGGGCGCAAGCGCGCTGGCGTGCAGCTGTCGTCGATATCCCTGTGATATTGGGCGGCCGCCTACAATGGTCGACCGTACGACGAACCGGATGTATTTCCCGATGGAGATGGCGATGACGCCAACCCCGACCGCCCCTGCGTCGGCCGATGCAGGCTCGACCGATGTGATCGTCATCGGCGGCGGCGCCGCAGGCCTCATGTG